>JANOZI010000818.1:0-1569 GCA_031429375.1 Acidobacteriota bacterium
GGGCCGTTGCTGACGCCGATGAACTTGGTGACCGGATCGGTCCAGAAGAAATGACGGTTCACGGCATCGCCGTTCGGGAACATCCGCTTGGCCAGGCTCTCGCTGACGATCACCACCTTCTCGCCGTCGGTGCGATCGTCCGCATTGAAGTCGCGCCCGGCGACGATCGGGACGCCCAGCGATCGGAAGAATCCCGGTGACACCGTGCGGAAGTTCGCGCGCGGATCGTCCTCGCCGTCGGCTTTCTTGTAGCCTTCGACCATGAACTGCGCGGCGAAAAATCCGCCGGCGTCCCGCCACGGTACGGCCGTGCCGAGCGCGACTTGTTCGACGCCAGGCAGCTCGCTGATCTGGCGAATCATCTCCCGGTAAAACGGCAGCGTCTGCGCCGGCGGCCGCTCGAAGTTGACGGGCACGTTCACCGCGAGCACGTTGTGTGTGTTCATGCCGGGTTGCGTGCGCTGCAATGCGATCAGCGTCGTGATCAACATGCCCGCGCCGGCGAGCAGCACGAACGACGCGGCAATTTGCGTGATCGCGAAGACGCGCAGGCGGCGGTTGGTGCCGGTCGTGATGCGCACGCTGCCGCTCGAGAGGCCGAAGCCATTGGTGGCGTCGGCGGACGGCAAGCGCGGCACAAAGGCGAGCAGCACCGCCGACACGAGCGCGAGGCCGACGCCGACCCAGAGCAGGGTCGAGTCCACCGTGAGATCGAGCGCGCGTACCGAGTAGCGCGATGCGTAGCGCGCCAGCACCGCCACCATGGGCCGGGCGATCAGCACGCCGAGGATCGCGCCGGCGCCACAAAGCAGCAGGCTCTCGGCGAGCAGCGTGCGGCGCAGCGCGGCGCGGCCGGCGCCGAGCGCGGCACGAATCGCCAGCTCCCCTTCACGCCGCACCGAGCGCGCGAGGATCAGGTTGGCGACATTGGAGCAGGCAATGATGAAGATCAAGGCCGATGCCGCCAGCAGCACCAGCAACACCGTTCGCGCCGGGGAGGTGATCTGGTCGCGCAACTGCACCGCGTCGATGCGGAAGTCGTCTTTTGGCGGATACGCTTCGGCATGCTCGGCGAGAATGGCGCCATGCGCCGTTCGTAGCTCGGCGCGCGCCTGTTCGAGTGTTGCGCCCGGCGACAAGCGGCCGAACAGCTCGGTCATGCGATGCACGCGGCCGTCCTGCATGGTTGCCGCCATGTGATGCGAGCTGGTCACCACGTTGGCGATGATCTCGGTCTCCGCCGGATAAGGAATCGACGGCTCGAGCACACCGACGATCGTCACGGCACGATCGCCAAGCTTGATCGTCTTGCCGACCACCGACTCGTCGCTGTTGAGCGTCGTGCTCCAGTAGCGGTGCGTCAGCACCGCCGTCGGCGCGGCCTGCGGGCCATCGTCAGTCGCATCGAGCAGGCGCCCGCGCACCGGACGCAGCCCCATCACGCTGAAGTACGATCCGCCGACCACGCCGGCTTTGACGACGCGCGGTTCGCCGAGGCCGACCAGCGTGAATTCGATCGTGGAGAAATCGCCGAACGCCGAGATCGTCGTGACGCGCGATCGCAGGTCG
>JANOZI010000819.1:0-3025 GCA_031429375.1 Acidobacteriota bacterium
ACGACGTCGCGATAGAGCGCTGGCGCGGTGCGGCGATTGATCCGCACCTCGGCCTCGCACATCTCCTGGCGCTGCTCGATGGTCGAAAAGTCCAGGTAGTCGTAACAGACCGCGCGCTTCAGCTTGAAGGCGCGATCGCCCGCCAGGAAGACGACCGACGCGTGCGTGTCGATCCGCTCCACCGCGGCGCCGGCATGCGTGGAGGGCGCGGCGAGAAATGCCACGACGGCGGTCTGGTCTTCGCTGATCATTCGAGCCTTATCCCTTATCCCGATTCACCTCCTGCATAGGCAACGAACGTGCCGCCCAGTCAGCACCGGCACCGTGGTAACAGCGTCGAATGTCCATCGATCCGTCCGGGAAAGTTTCAGCATCGACGCGAAAGTTTCCGCACCGGCGATCACGGCGATGACACAAAAGTGGCGCAAGCGCCCGGTCAACGGCGTGCGCCTCCTCTGGCACGAACGATGCTCTGACAGGGGCAAGGGAAAGAGGCAGGGAGCGCAATCATGAGAACCATCGCCATCGGCTTGCTTGGGATCGTGCTCGTTCAGGGCAATGCGGCGGCACAGACGCCGGCCGAGCAGGCACTCGTCGTCCGTGACTTCTACTGGAGCATCTCGGACTATAACGAACACCGCCTTTGTCTGGATCCCACCCATGCGGCGGCGGCAACCCCAGCGCCGCGGATCTTCACGCTGCCGGTGGCAATGGTCTTCCGCCAGATGATCGCGAAGACACTCGAAGAGTCCGGCGTCGCGGCGCTGAGCGCTCCCGAAACCTGGACCGCGCGGCATCCACAGGTGTTCGAGCGTGTGCCGGCCATGGAGATGCGGGAATTTCCCGAGGTGCTCGCCCGCGCGCTGCCGGGACTGCCGGACTTTCTCGAATACGGGCTGATCGGCCGCGACCTGGTGTTGAGGGATATCGAGGCGGAACATATCATCGCCGTCTTGCGCGACGCGATCGGCGGCATCTCAACCATCAAGCGGTGACGCGCCTCAGGGTCTGCTCGAGCGGGATGAGGTTCCTGACAGCGGGGCCGAGGGGTTGACGGACGGGGGGAACCGGCGGTCACACCACCAGGCCGAAGGCCCAGCCCACAACCGCCGTCAGGCCCATGGCGAGCGCGCCCCAGAACGTCACGCGGAGGGCCGCATGCAGAGGAGGGGCGCCCCCGATCGACGCGGCCAACGCGCCTAATCCGAATAGCAGCACCAGCGACATTCCCCCGGTAAGGGCGGCGACGTACCGTGCCGGGGCCAGCACCGCTGTCAGCAGTGGCAAGGCCGCCCCCACGGCAAAGCTCGCCGCCGACGCGAGCCCGGCCTGAATCGGACGCGCGCTGAGCGCGTCGTTCAGACCGAGTTCGTCCCTGGCGTGCGCGCCCAACCCGTCGCGCGACATGAGCTGGGCCGCCACGCCGGCGGCCAGCTCCGGGCTCACGCCCCGCTTGACGTAGATGTCGGCGAGTTCGCGTCGTTCGGCATCCGGGTCGGCGGCCAGCTCCTGGCGTTCACGCTGCAGCTCCGCGCGTTCGGAGTCGGACTGCGAGCTCACGGACACATATTCACCGGCCGCCATCGACACGGCTCCGGCCATCAGGCCCGCAACGCCGGCGACCACGATGTCGCGGCGGCCAGAGGCAGCGGCCGCGACGCCGATCATCAGGCTGGAAGTCGAGATGATGCCGTCGTTGGCGCCCAGGACGGCGGCGCGCAGCCAGCCGATCCGTTCGATGCGATGAAATTCGAGTGGACCCTTCATCATGCGCCCTCAATTGTGGCCGGCTCGCGCGCCCATCACGTCCGCTCCTTAGAAATCATGGATCACCGCAGGTGGAAACGCCGCGCGGAGCGCGTTCAGGACGGCGACCACGTCGATCGCTTCTTGCGCGATGGCGCCGCTCACCGGCGTCAGCCATCCGGCTGATGCCAGCCCCATGCCGACGACGCTGAGGGCCATGCCGCCCACCGCGCTTTGCAGCGCGATCGATCGCATCCGCCGGCTGATGTGCATGAACTCGTCGATTTTCTTTAATGAGTTCTCCATCACGACCACGCCGGCGGCTTCGGCGGTGACATCGCTGTGCTCGCCGATCGCGATGCCGACCGTTGCCGCCATCATGGCCGGCGCGTCGTTGATGCCGTCGCCGACATAGAGGGTGTTGGCGGCCGCGGTTTCGCGCTGCACCAGTGCCAGCTTCTGTTCGGGGCTTTGCTGGGCGCGCACTTCGCTCACGCCGACCTGCTCGGCCAGGTAACGGACCTCGGACTCGCGATCGCCCGAGATGATCATGGTCCGGCGAAACTGGTGCTTCGGACCAAGGTGTTGCACGAACGAGCGGCTCTCGGGCCGCGGTGCGTCGCGAAACCGGAACGTCGCCGCGTAACGGCCGTCGATCGCGACCACGCACTCGAGCCCGCCGGCGATGGGCGGGAGGAGCCGCCCCGCCAATGGATCTTCGGCCATCACTTTCACCCGGCTGGTAATGCGGACGAGCCGGCCGGCGACAATCCCCCGCAGGCCCTCGCCCGGCGGCTCGGTGACCTCCGACGCCTCGACAAGGGGGACGGCCTCCGCCGACGCCACATCGAGCAGCGCGACCGCAAGGGGATGTTTCGAGTAGCGCTCGACGCTGGCCGCCAGCGAGACGACCTCGCGGCGCGAACGGCCCGGCGCGAGCACGACGTCGGTCAGCGTCGGCTCGCCGTAGGTCAGCGTACCGGTCTTGTCGAAGATCGCCGTGCGGCACGTCGCGATCTGCTCGAGCACGACGGGACTCTTCACGATGATCGCCCGCCGCGCGCACAGCGAGATCGAGCCGACAATCGCGACCGGGATTGCGATCAGCAGCGGGCACGGCGTCGCGATCACGAGCACGGCCAGGAACCTCGTGGCCTCGCCGCTCACGCCCCACGCCGCCAGCGCGACGCCCAGCGCCACCGGCGTATAGATGGCACCGAGGCGGTCGCCGAGGCGGCGCAAGTGCGGCCGGCCCTGCTCTGACTCGCGCATCACCATC
>JANOZI010000820.1:0-2740 GCA_031429375.1 Acidobacteriota bacterium
CACGCGCGAGGGCAGGACTGGCAGCCGGACAGCGCGTCGACGCGACGAGAGGTTGGTTTGATAAAAACCGGTGAGCTTACGTGGCGCATCATGAGCTGGGCCCAACGGTTTTTGCTCAAACCAACCTCTCGGCGCGTAGCGGAACCGGCTGCTACCGACACCCTGATACCCTTCATTTCTGCGTGCCGACCAACGGCTAACTGATAGCTGTTAACTGTTAACTGGGTTAACTGTTAACTGGAGACTGTTAACTGTTCTGGGAACTGTCGGTAAGCGAATCCGAGCTTCCGCGCAAAGCCGGGATCCGCGGCGCCGCCGCCGATGTAGACGCAGCGCGCTGGATCGAGCCGGTGGCGGTGGATCAGTAGCACGCCAAGTCCTGCCAACGGCTTGCGGCACCAGCACCTCGGTGGTCCGGCCGGGTGCGGGCAGTATTCGACATCGATCGGGAACCCAACCAGCGCATTCATCCGGCCAAAGACTGCTGCCACATCGGCAGCCGTGCGCGTGCCGCCGGCGATCGCGGGCTGCCACGACAGGCCGAGAATCAAATACCCCTCTTCGCGATCGCGACGAAGCGCGGCGGCCAACGTCTCATCGATCTCCACATCGTCTGGATCAACCGGGGTCCGATGCCCGGCCCTGCTTCGCAGCAGCACCTCGTCACACCACACGACAACCGCGCGATTGGTGTGCCCGGCAGCCGGCTGCCGGGCAAACGGGACCACCTCGATCTTCGCAAAGCCCTCGCTCTCGCCTGGCGGTTCGAGCTCGCGCTGATAGCGAAACTGCACGGTCGGCAGAAAGGCGGCGACGTCCTGCTGTCGCAGCGAGGCCAGATCCTCGTCTGCCGGGAGGCGTCCGTATCGCGCCACAAGTCGTGACGCGGCATTCACCTGCGCGTCGTCGACCGATGTCGACAGCCAGACACATCGCACCGGCACGTGATGGGCTGCGGCCGTTTGAAGCACCTCGGCCCGCGACCGCCGCGACACATACGTGTTGTCGAGGACGATCCGCGATGCCCCGGCGGCGAGGGCGCGCTCGAGATCGCCGGTCAGCGCCCGCAGCGTGCCGCCTTTCTCGTCGCGATTGATCCGTTGATAGCCATCGGCGGCGAACCGCTCGGTCAGCGTCGTCTTGCCGGCGCCCGGCAGGCCCATGACGATAACAACCTCGGCGCCGGGTCGCGACGGCGCCACGCCGACGCGGCGATCACCGCGCAGCAGCAGCGCCGAGGGAAACGCGCCGTCGAGCAGTTGCCGGTCGGCGCCGGTTAGCATGATCCGCTGTGCGCGCGCCGACGCCATTGCTGTTTCGACCCGCGTGACTCCGGGAAGAGGCACGATCACGTCCGAGAGGTCATTGAGCCACGCAATGGCGATGTCGAACGGTGACACGCCGTGAGCGGTAGCGATGCGCTGCAACACCGGATGATTCTTCGTGCGCGCCTGCGACCGCCGTCCGCCGAGCGGACGGTAGGCGAGCAGTCGCAGGTGGTGCGCCATGCAATACGCGGCGACGCCGCTCAGGATCGACGCATCGTTCCAGACGCTGAGCTCGACCTGAATGGCGGCGATCGGCGTGATGCGTCGCGCTTCTTCGATCTGCCCGACGGTGACGTTCGACAGGCCGATGTCCGCGATCAGGCCATCGCGTTGCAACCCGGCGAGGGCCCTGACGCTCGTCGCGAGCGGCGTGCGCGGATCGGGCGTGTGCAATTGATAGAGCGCGATGCGATCGACGCCCAGCGCGCGACGGCTTCGCTCGCACGCGGTCCGCAAATGCCTGGCCCGCCCATCGGGTTCCCAGCGGCCTTCGGGCCGGGTCATGCCGCCCTTGGTGGCTATCGTGATCCGCGATCGATCACCCGACCACGTCGACAGCGCGCGCGCGATCAACCGCTCGTTGTGTCCGCTGTCGCGCTCGTCGAGGCAGTAGGCATCGGCGGTGTCGAGCAGCGTGGCGCCGGCGTCGAACGCGGCGTGCAGCAGCTCGACCGAGCGATCGTCATCGCGATCCGGATCGGTCGACAACCGCATGCAGCCGATCGCGACGGTCCGGGTCTCGTGCATCGCGAAGTCATTCTGTTCCAGCGCGGACTTCAGATAAGCGCGGACTCGGCCTTCGCTTGCCGGAGGATCGGGAGGTCGTGGTCGGCGCCTTTCCAGAGGGCGAAGAGATCCGTATAGACCGCGGCTGATTGGGCGCGATCCCCGGAAGCGGACAGCGCCCTGGCCAGTTGGAGACGCGCCATTGGCCCGATCGGATCGTTCAACACGAGTCCTGGGCGCTCGCGAATTTTTTGAAACTCAGCCGCGGCTTCGCGGTGACGGCTCAACCCGGAGTAAGCCAGACCACGCACGTAGACCGGATAGAGAGCGCCGAAGAAGGCGGCGCCCGTTAAATATGCCGTCCCCGGAACGGCGAGCTCGTACGGAGCGGCGGCCTGCGTCATTTCGAGCGCTTTCGCCGGGTCACCATGGTTGAGCGCGTCGAGCGCTCGCAGGGCAGGCAAGTAGCTGAACTGGACGCAGGTGTCCTGCGGGTAGTGTTCTTCAAGCTCCGCCTGGATCTTGTCGGTGTGCGTGTCGTCCTGCACGAGGGCCAGCGCAAATGCAGGCCCATAGTCGGCGTCGCGGATGCGGTAAATCGATAACGCTGTCGCCTCGTTTCTTTGCGCCTCCTCCCGAGTGCCGAAGAAGGCATTCCAAACCGCGCGAGCGCCTTGAAACAGGCC
>JANOZI010000821.1:0-5892 GCA_031429375.1 Acidobacteriota bacterium
CGCGTTGAAGAACTCGGAGTGGGGACGGAACGGACGCGTCGCGCCGGGCACCGTCACCAGCAATCCCTGGAAATTGCGGTTGAAGCCGAGCGGCACGGCCTGAATCAGCATGCCTTCGATGACGCGTCCAGTGTCGGCGCGGTCGGTCTGCAGGAGCGGCGTCTGCGCCGTCACGGTGATGGACTCTTCGATGACCCCGACTTCGATCTTCAGGTCGATGCGGACGGTGGTGTTGACGTCCACCTTGATGCCCTCACGGACCATCCGCCTGAATCCGCTCAGCTCGGCCGACACCCGGTAGACGCCATCCCGCACGTTGAAGGTGTAGTAACCGGCCTCGTTGGTTACCGTCGTGGCGCTGATGTTGGTGTTGACCTCAGTGGCGGTGACCGCCACCCCGGGCATGGCGAGACCGCCCTGATCCGTGACATTTCCGAGCAGCGTACCCCTGACTGCTTGAGCGCCGAGCGCAACAGGGCAAAGAACGACCACGACGACAAAGATCAAAAGCCGGTTCATATTCATCCTCCTCGGCATCAACGCAAGACACGCGGGTGGTACGGCAGGGTGTACCGGATGCGGATGCTATTACGTTTGGCCAGCCGCCTCAAGGCTCCACCCGTTCCTTTAGGGATGATTGGGGTCAGGTCCCCATCATCCCTTTGAGGATGATCGGGGTCAGGTCACGAAAATCACAGAAAGGGATGATTGGGGTCAGGTCCGCATCATCCCTTTGTGTGATTTTCTTGACCTGACCCCGGTAATCCCGGTAATCCCGGCAGCAAGGTGACGGCGACCGCGCCGACCGCGGCCAGGGCGACGAGCACCAGGAAACCCGGGCCGTAATTGCCCGTCGAATCGCGCAGCCCGGCGACCAGCATCGGCACAAGAGACTCCGCCACGCTGTCGGCCGTCAGCACAATCCCCATGACGCGGCCCATGACGGCGACGCCGTACAACTCGGCGGCCATCAGCGGTATGATCATGTAGTCGCCGCCCAGCCCGATGCCGAACACGAACGCGAACAGCTTGAGCGTGGCGGTCGATGGCGCGTAATACAGGGGCGGAATCGCCGCCGCCACGATCACGTAAATGAGGATCATCACGTGCTTCTTTTGCCAGCGATCCGCAAGCCAGCCCATTAGCAGCCGACCCGCCAGGCTGCCGACCAGGACGAGCGACAGTGTGGCGTCCACATCCACCTGCGGCAGTTTGCGATCCAGGCTCAGGTAGAGCGCCAGGTTCTGCATCGTGCCGCCGACGGCGCCAATCGACGCCATGCTGCCCACCAGCAGGAGAAGGAACGCCGGCCGCGCGAGGATCGGGCTGAGCGACGTTCGAGACGCCGCCCGGGCGCGCTCCGCCGCCGCGGGCGGCTCGCGCACGAACCACGCCGCGGGAAGCGCGACCACGATCATCAGCACGCCGAGCCACCACAGCGCGCCGCGCCAACCCAGCCGCTGCGTGAGCGCGTACGCCACCAAGGGCACCAGCGCACCGCCGACGCCGATGCCGAGATACGCAATGCCCATCGCCTTGCCGCGGCCCTTGTCGAACCATCGCGACAGCAGCACCTGGTTCGGCAGCGGCCCGCCGCACACGTAGCCGAGCGCATTGAAGGTGTAGAACAGATAGAAGGCGCCGAGCGTCGTCACATAGGACAAGCCAACCAGCGCCAGGCCCGCCATCACGATGCCGGCCAGCATCAACCGGCGCGGCCCGAACCGATCGACGATGCGGCCGGCGAGGAATCCAAAGACGATCGCGACGGCAATCTTGCTGTACGCATTGCCGGAGGTCACTTGCTGCCGGCTCCATCCCAGTTCCTGGACGAAGAACGGGTAGAACCGCGGCAGGCCGTACAAGGCCACGCCGACAATCGCAAACAGCGCGAGGAAGGCCGTGACCACCGCGAACAATTGGGGCGCGCGGGAATCGTTGCTGTCGCTCATGGTCGCGCCGGGGTCTTCCACCCACGCGCGGCAGCCGCGCGTGGGGCCCGGTTGGCCTCGCGCAGGCGCGCGCCGTCAGGGTGGTCGAGATAAAAGGGATCCAGTGGATAGCATCCCGACACCAGCCCGAGGCGCGGACCAGTCGTGCAATCGCTGAACGTCCGGCAAATGCTCTTGCGCTTCAGCGGCGCGCCGGCGATCACATCCGCAGGTAACTCGGGATACGCCAGCACCATGCGTCCCAGCCCCACGAAATCGGTCCGGCCCTCACGCACGTTCAACTGCGCCACGTGCGGCAGCCATTCCTGCAAATAGGTGTAGCCGGTGCCGACGATGGCCATGCGGGGGAACTCTGCCTTGAGTAACGAGGTGGCCTCGATCAGTCGCGCGACCCCGTGCAGGGGATCCTCGGGCGGCTCGTAGCCATCGCTCGGCGGAAACAGCGCCGGCCGCTGCGCGTGCGGGCAGTAGTACGGGCTGCCGGCGGTGACGCACACCCATCGCACGTCGCGCGCTTCGAGCATCCGCAGTACCGCGCGGGCTTCGTCGAGCGCGGCCGACATGCCGGCGTTGCGCAACAGGCCGAAGGCTGCGGTGTACTCGGCCGGATCGATCTCGGGCACGCCCGGGCCATCGGCGCCCTTGCGATGCGGCACGACGTCAAACGCCGAGAGGCGGACCACGATCTGCAACCCGGGCACGGTGGCGCGAATGCCGTCGATGATCTCGCGCATGAAGCGCGTCCGGTTTTCCAGGCTGCCGCCGAATCGTCCCGCACGCTCGCGGGCGCCGAGCAGCTCGTGGCCGAGATAGCCGTGGCAGTGCTTGACGTCAACGAACTTGAACCCCGCTTCAGCGGCCAACGCTGCGGCCGCGATGAAGTCGTCGATCACTCCGCTGATCTCATCATCTGTCAACACGCGGACCGGACCTGAAAACCGGCGATCGAGGACGGCGTTCGACACGGCCGCCAGCGGATCAGGACGCTCGTGCCGGTCGGGCTTCGAGAACCGGCCCGAATGGGTCAGCTGAAGCCCGACGTAAAGATCAGCGTCAGCACCGGCGCCGAACCGCTCGACGTGTGCGGCGATCAACTGCTCGCGCAGCCGCGCGATGGCCGGAAGGGTTTGCGCGGTCAGCAGCAACTGGCGCGGGTTGGCGCGGCCATCGTGGCGCACGGCGACCGCCTCGCCGCCCCAGATCAACTTCGCGCCGCTGCGGCCGAAGTTCTGCCAGCGGCGGATTGTGAGATCGGTCGGCTCGCCGCCGGCCGTGCCGTCCCACCCTTCCATCGGCAGCACGCAGAAGCGGTTGCCGATACGCACGTCACCGATCTGGAAGGAGTTTGCGAGCGGCGACGAACCGGCGCGGGCGAGCTCGCGATCGAAGTCGAGCCGGATGCCGGAGGCCTGTAGATGCTGCGAGAAGCTGTCGGCCGTGCGAAAGGCCGCGACGCGGGGATACCGCCGCTCAATCACACGCGGCGCCCTGAGCGAAGCTGACACCGCTCGCGGAGTCGGCTGAGTCGAAGGGCCGTGGCCATCGTGATGGGCGAGGTTACGGCGCGGTCCCAGTGAAGTCAATCGCAGATCGGCGGTGGTGGGGATGATCCCGTTACCGCAGCGGGCTCCTCTTGACGGGGCGGCGTAAGGCACTGCTATCTCGTCAGCCAGTGCTATCCTGCGCGCATGAAACAACTCGCCTCCGCCCTTGTCCTGATTCTTTGCGGTGCCGGCCTGCACGCGCTCGCAGTGCAGAGGCCCGCGCCGGGTGGCTACATCATCGAGCACGATGCCGCGGTCGCGAAGAATGAGCCCGGCACGCATAACGGCGGCGGCGAGACAATCGGCTACTCGTTCTTCAGCAAGGTGCCGAAGCTGGGACTGGTCTTCCGCAAGCGCGCGCTCAAACCGGGCTCCGGCATCGGCCTGCACGAGCAGAAGGAAGACGAGATCTACTACGTGCTGAGCGGCACCGGGACAATGACGTTGGACGGCAAGACCGTGAACGTCACGCCCGGTACCGCGGTGCTCACACGAACCGGAAGCTCGCACAGCTTGCGGCAGACCGGCAGTGAAGACCTCGTGATCCTCATCAACTACGAGGCCACGCAGCCGGCGGGCAACTAGCGAAACCCGCAGCGTCGCGTCAAGAGGTGCCGCCCCGTCAAGTAGTGCCGCCCCGTCAAGACTTACCGCCCCGTCAAGAATCGCTGTCCCGTCGGCCGATCGCAAGCAACATCGATCGCGGTAAACTGTGCCGCGCATGATTCGCCGCGACCGCTCGCGCACGCCCCGCGATCTGCTCCCGGCGATCGACGGGATGTTCGAGCTGTCGGCTGAGAAGATCCTCTCGCTCGATCGCTCGTGGTCGTCGGACGGCGCGCCCGTCTTCACCGTCGCCGGCCAGTACACGGCACGCGGCTGGACCGAATGGACCGAAGGCTTTGTGTACGGCGCGGCGCTCCTGCAGTTTGATGCGACCGGCGCTCACGCCTTCCTCGATCTTGGCCGGGCGCGCACCGTCGCGCGGATGTCGCCGCACCTCACCCACGTCGGCGTTCACGATCACGGCTTCAACAACGTCAGCACCTACGGCGCCTTGTGGCGGCTGGCCCGCGAAGGCCGCATCGACGCGGAACCGTGGCAAGTGCACTTCTATGAGCTGGCGCTCAAGGTGAGCGGCGCGGTCCAGGCACGCCGGTGGACGCCGCTGCCCTCGGGCGGCTTCATCCATTCGTTCAACGGCGCGCACTCGCTGTTTGTCGACACCATCCGATCGCTGCGCGCGCTCGCCCTGTCGCATTCGCTCGGCCACCGGTTGAGCGGCGAACAGGACGAGCAAGTCGACCTGCTCGGTCGCCTGCTGCAGCACGCGCGCGCCACCGCGCAGTTCAGCGTCTACTACGGCCAGGGGCGCGACCGCTACGATCGGCGTGGCCGCGTCGCGCACGAGTCGCTGTTCAATGCGGCCAACGGCACCCACCGCGGACCCAACAGCCAGCAAGGCTACTCGCCGTTTACGACCTGGACGCGCGGACTGGCCTGGGCCATGCTCGGCTTTTCCGAACAGATCGAGTTTCTCGAGACGATGCCCGAGGCGGCGTTCGCCGGCGAGAGCCGCGCCGCGGTTGACGGGTGGATGCTCGAGGCGGCGCGGGCGACGTGCGATTTCTACATCGATCATGCGGCGGCGGCCGACGGCGTGCCGTACTGGGACACGGGTGCGCCCGGACTCGCGGCGCTCGAGGGCTGGGCCGATCGTCCGGCCGATCCTTTCAACGACGTCGAGCCCGTCGACAGCTCGGCGGCGGCCATTGGCGCACAGGGCCTGTTGCGGCTCGGCCACCTGTTGACCCGCCGCGGTCACGATGGCGATCGCTACACGCAGGCCGGCCTCCGCGTGCTCGACACATTGCTCGACCACGCCGGCCCCTATCTCAGCGTGTCGCCGGATCATCAGGGCCTGCTCCTCCATTCCGTGTATCACCGGCCCAACGGGTGGGATCACGTGCCCGCCGGTTCGAAGATTCCCCGCGGCGAGTCCAGCCAATGGGGCGACTATCACTTGCGCGAAGCTGCGCTCTACGTAAAGCGGCTGGCCACCGACGCCCCGTATCTCACGTTCTTCGGACCGCGTGCGAATGGCTGATCAACGCACGATCGCGATCGTCACCGGCGGTGCGCGCGGCATCGGCCTCGGCATTTCGCGCGCGCTCGCGCAGGACGGCTGGGACCTGGCCATCGGCGGCGTGCGCCCGCACGCCGATGTGGCAGATGTGCTGACCTCGCTCCGTTCGCACGGCGGCCGCGTGCATTACGTTCAAGGCGATGTCGGCGACACCGCCAGCCGCGGGCGGCTGGTGGCCGAGGTCATCGACACCCTGGGCACGCCGGCGGCGCTCGTGAACAACGCCGGCCGCGCGCCACGCGTGCGCGCC
>JANOZI010000822.1:0-1567 GCA_031429375.1 Acidobacteriota bacterium
GGCGCGTGAGATCGCGGCCGACAGGCCGCGGGCCTTGAACGTGTTCGTCGGGTTGAGCGATTCGTCCTTGATCAACAGGCGATCGAGACCGATCGTGGCGCCGAGGCGCCTGGCGTGAATGAGCGGCGTGAAGCCTTCGCCGAGCGTGACCGGTTCGTCGCCGGCGAGCAGCGGCATCAGCTCGCGATAGCGCCACATAGTCGGCGCGCGTCCAATCAGCGACTCTTTCTTCCAGGCCCGCGCCGCCGCCAGGTCGTAGCGGGCGAGCATCGGCAGTTTGCATGACGGGCAGAGAAAATGGAGCTGGCGCGGGTCGAACGGGCCCGCGCCGCACCCGCTGCTGCACTCGAGATGCGTGAAAAAACTATTTGCCAAGCAACTCTTGATCTTTCTTGGCCTGCAAATCGTCGATGCCCTTGATGTGCTGGTCGGTGACCTTCTGGACGTCTTCGAGCGCGCGCTTCTCGTCGTCTTCCGAGATCTCGTGATCCTTCAACATCTTCTTCAGCTTGTCGTTGGCCTCGCGCCGCACGACGCGCACGTGGTTGCGCCCTTCCTCGGCCATCTTGTGCACGACCCGCGATAACTCCTTGCGCCGCTCGTCGGTCAGCGACGGAATCGGGATGCGCAGTACCTTGCCGTCGCTCGCCGGGTTCAGCCCGAGATCCGACAGCCGGATCGCGCGCTCGAGCGCCGGCATGATCGTCGGGTCGAACGGCTGCGCGACAATCAGCGCCGGCTCGGGAATCGACAGCGTCGCGACCTGGTTGAGTGGCATCCTGGAGCCATAGGCTTCGACCTGCACCCCCTCGAGCATGCCAGTCGAGGCGCGCCCGGTCCGGACGCCGGCCAGCTCCTTACGGACAAACTCGGTGTGCGCGTCCATGCGCTTCTTGACTTCGGCGAACAGACCCTTGAGGTCACTCACATCCATGATCTCGAACCCTCATCTGGAACCGTTGAACGTTCGTGCGGAACCCTCGTGCGGAACCTTCGTGTGGAACCTTCGTGTGGAACCCGCGTCATCAGGCTGTGACCATCGTGCCGATGGTTTCGCCCATCACGACGCGGCGGATGTTGCCCGGCGTCTTGAGGTTGAAAACCAGGATCGGCAGCTTGTTGTCCATGCACAGCGAGATCGCCGTGGCGTCCATCACCTGGAGGCGTTCCTGCAGCACTTGAAGATAGGAAATCGCGTCGTACTTCTTGGCGTCGGGAAACTTGACCGGATCGGCCGTGTAAATGCCGTCGACCTTGGTGCCCTTGAGGATCACTTCGGCCTTCATCTCCATCGCGCGCAGCGCCGCGGCGGTGTCGGTCGTGAAGTAGGGATTGCCCGTGCCGGCGGCGAATACCACGACCCGGCCTTTCTCGAGGTGACGGATGGCGCGGCGGCGAATGAACGGCTCGGCGACCGAACGCATTCCGATGGCGGTCAGCACGCGGGTCGCCACGCCGTTGTGTTCAAGGGCGTCCTGCAGCGCCAGCGCGTTGATCACCGTCGCCAGCATGCCCATGTAATCGCCGGTGGAGCGGTCCATGCCGCGGGTGCTGGCCGCCAGACCGC
>JANOZI010000823.1:0-6703 GCA_031429375.1 Acidobacteriota bacterium
CGCACCTCGGCATCGGTCACATGATTGCCGAGCACTACCCCGAGATCGACGCCGAGTACTGCGTGGCCGAAGGCGGCGACACGATTCGCGAGCGCGGCGAGGTGCGCTACGTCACGGTCCAGACCACCGAGAAGATTCCGCAGGGCGTCGAGCTGGTGGCGCACGGCCTCTCGGGCCACGGGTCGGTGCCGCTCAAGTCGAATGCGATTGCGCGGCTCGGCGGCGCCGTCGGCCGCTTTGCCGACTGGCAGCCCAACCTCAAGATCGATGAGACCACCGGCACCTACTTCCGCCGGCTCGCCATGCTGGCGCCGCCCGAACAGGCCCGGTACTATCGCGACGTGATCTCGCCCGATCCGAAGGTGGCGAGTGCGGCGGTGGACTGGCTGTGGGAACACGAGCCGCGCCATGCCTCGATGGCCCGCACTTCGGTGTCACCGAACATCTTCACCGGCGGCTACCGGTCGAACGTGATTCCGTCCGAGGCCCGGGCCCGCATCGACGTGCGGATGGTGCCCGGCGAAGACGCCCCGGCGTTGCTCGAGCAGATCCGGCGCGCCATCAACGATCCCGCGGTGGACGTGCAGTTCGCCGGCGGCGGGACCGGGCGACCGGCGATCGCGGCGCAACGAATCGACTCGGAGCTCTTCCGGGCCGTCGAGGCGGCGGCCACCGCGGTGTACCACGTGCCCACGCTTCCGTCGATGAGCACCTACGCCACCGACATGTGGCAGTTGCGCGCCCGCGGCATGCAGTGCGTGGGCATCGGCGCGGCGGTCGACATCGAGGATCAAACCAGGGGCTTCGGAATGCATAGCGATCAGGAGCGGCTGCTCGAGAGCGAGCTGCACCGATTCGTCCGGTTCAACTGGGAGATTGTGACGGATCTGGCGCGCGCCCGGTAGGGGAGACGTCGACCAGATCCGTTGGCCGAGGCGAGCACGCTGCGGGACGACTCCGAAGGCCGAGCCGCTACAACGACAGGACCAATACAGCGCGCGGGCTGTGGCTAGTCATCGCCGCCGGGCGGGCGCGGATACAACGGGTATCCTCTCGGCATCGATTGCCCCGGCATGGCGGGCTGCGGTGATGACACCGGCGCAATGGATTGTCCCTGCGGGTTCTGCATCAGGCTGTTCAGATCGAGATTACGCGGCTGGGCGCCCTCGAGCTGCGGCTGCAGGCCCGGGAACGGCGCGACGGCCGACTGTTGCTCGGGAATCTGCTGCGCGCCATCCTCCGATCCCACAACTGCCTGGTCTTCGTTGTCGTCGTTGACGGCGGCCGGAGCCGCGATCGTCGCTTCGGCCGGAATCGCGTATGGCCGTCGCGTCCCTGCAGCGGCCGTCACCGCCGCGGGCGCTCGGCTGGTCGCGAGAATCGTGATGCGATCGTACGCCGACGTGCCCGGCCGATCGACCGGCCGCGGCGCGGCGATGTAACCGGCCGCGGAACGCAGCAGGATGTCGAGCGCGCGGCGCTCCGTCGTGTCCACGAGCTGGAGCGTGACGCGCGGACCGGTGAGCTTGTCGGCGTTGACGATCAGGGTCTGCCCGACGCGTGACCATTCGTCGAGGAGGGCGCGGAGCGGTACGTCGCGCGCGACAATCGTCACGCGTCCATCCTTCATCGTCAGCTGCAGGTTCGGCGCCTGGGCGTGAACGCGTGCCGCCGCACCGCAGGCCACGGCTGCCACGACCACGCTGCACACGAGATATTTCATCGCGAATCCCTTTCCAGTCCTACTGTAGGCTTCCGCCCACCAACGTGCAGCCCCACTAAAGGGCCATTTCCACTTCGCGCGCGGTCGCCTAGTCTGACCTCGATCCGATGAATCCCCGGTACTTCTGTCTTCACGCGTCGCGCGAGCGAGAGGTGACGAGCGTCGGCTGGTCACGCGGGTGCGACTACGCCCGCGCGTCGGCCGCCTGGCTGCTCGTAGCCTTCGCGTGCCTGGCAGTGCCGATCCCAGCGTTGGCGGCGGAGGCCGCTGGTCATCAGAAGTTCGACGCGCCGCACAGCACACTCGCCGCGGCCGAAAGCGCGCCGCCCCGTTGGACGGCGGCACCCGCAGTTCGTGAAAATCCTGATACTTCCCTTGACGATGATGACGACGACGACGCGGCGAATGGGATCCACTCCGAGTGGATATCGAGCCCCCCGCGGCTAATCGCCGACCTGCCCACTCTGCCCGCATCGCCGGTAATCCTCACCGGCGACTGCTTCCTGCGCGGCCCTCCCGCTACGACCTCTTTCACCTCGTAACTCGCAGTCAGCGAGCCCTCCGTTCACGGGGTTTTCGTCCGCCCCGATAAGCGCACGTCCGATCAGAACCGTAGGGCAGATCTGCCCAACGGGTTTTACTGGCACGGCCATCCGGCCCGTCAAGGAGAGAAAGTCATGAGAGCAAGGAACCGGTTTACAGTTCGACGCGCGCGTTCGAAGCGGTGGGCGATCGCCATGTTGGTGGCGATGGCCCTGACGCCAGCGGGCAATCCCATATTCGTTCCGGGCGTCCAGGCGCAGCAGCAAGTTGCTCCGGTGAGCCAGGGGCTCACCCTCGATGCGCAGGACCTGCGCTTCATCTTCCAGCAGATCCTGGTGGCGCAGGATCACGCGGCCGGCGGAACGCTTCTCGGTCCCGGACCCAACCAGGTCTCCAACCCGCAGCTGCCTCGCGGACTGCGGACGGTGGACGGGTCGTTCAACAACCTCGTGCCCGGTCAGAGCAATTTCGGGCGGGCGGATCTCGTTTTCCCGCGCATGACCACACCCGTCTTCAAGCCCGCCGAGAACGGGACGTCGTACGCGCAGAAGTCGGGAAACGTCATCGACTCCCAGCCGCGCGTCATCAGCAACCTGATCGTCGATCAGACGGCGACCAATCCGGCGGCCCTTGCGGCCGCGGTAAACCCCTGCGGCTCGGGCGGGTTCGTCTGCTCCGGATCGTCCGACCCCGACCCCAATACCGGCACGCTCTTCATCCCGAACATCACGCCCGACTTCGGCCTGTCGGCGCCCTTCAACCTGATGTTCGCGTTCTTCGGCCAGTTCTTTGACCACGGCCTCGACCTCGTGACGAAGGGGGGCGGCGCAGTGGTGATGCCGCTGAAAGCGGACGACCCGCTGTTTGTCCCGAACGGCAACCGGAACTTCATGGTCATGACGCGAGGGCAGAACCAGCCGGGCCCGGACGGCATCCTGGGGACGAGCGACGACATCCAGGAGGCTATGAACACGACGACGCCCTTCGTGGATCAGAACCAGACCTACACTTCGCACCCGTCCCACCAGGTGTTCCTGCGGGACTACGAACTCAACGCCCAAGGGCGGCCGACGCAGACCGGCAAGATGATCGATGGCGGGTCGTGCGCGCAGCGGCCGACGGGTATCGCGGGCGACCTGATTTGCGCGGTCGGCAACTGGTCCGAGGTCAAGGCGCAGGCGTCAGCCAAGCTGGGCATCCAGCTCACCGATATGGACATCTTCGATGTGCCGCTGCTGCTCACCGATCCCTACGGGCATTTCAAACCGGGTGCTAACGGCTTCCCGCAACTGATCCTGCCCGGCAGCGTGCTTCTGGAAGGCGATCCCGCGGCGAACGGCGGCGCCGGCGTGACCATTCCCGCGAATGCATTCCGCACCGCCCACGCGTTCCTCAACGACATCGCGCACAACGCCGCGCCCGGTCCGGGTCTCGTCCCAGACGCCGACACGACCATCAGCGTCTTCGGCGTGACGGTCCAGCCCCAGGGCACCTACGACAACGAGCTGCTCGACCGGCACTTCATCACGGGTGACGGCCGCGGCAACGAGAACATCGCGCTATCGATGGTGCATCAGATCTTCCATTCCGAGCACAACCGCCTCAGGTACGACATTGACCGGCAGATTAACGCGCTGCTGACGCCGCAGGAGATTGCCGCGTGGCACGCGGTCCATGCCGGGTCGGGGTGGGATTACGGCGAGCGCCTGTTTCAAGCGGCGCGGTTCGTCACCGAGATGGAATACCAGCACCTGGTGTTCGAAGAGTTCGCGCGGACGATTCAGCCGTTGATCAACCCGTTCACGACCTACGACACGTCGTTGAATCCCGCCATCGTGGCGGAATTCGCGCATACCGTGTATCGCCTCGGCCACTCGATGCTGCCCGAGGTCCTCGGACGCACCAACGCCGACGGCACGACCAACGACATCAGGCTGCTCAACGCATTCCTCAACCCTGTTGAATACACCAACGGCGGCACCGCTGGGGTGCTGACCGCCGACAAGGCGGCCGGGGCGCTCGTGCGCGGCCTGTCGAAGCAGATCGGCAACGAGCTCGACGAGTTTGTCAGCTCCTCGGTGCGCGACACGCTGGTCGGGCTGCCGCTGGACCTGCCGGCGATCAATATCGCCCGCACCCGCAGCGAGGGCGTCCCGTCATTGAACGTGGCGCGCCGTCAGTTCTTCGCCGCGACCCAAGACACGGCGGTGAAGCCCTACGACACGTGGTTCGAGTTCGGACTCAACCTGAAGCACTCGCAATCGCTCGTCAACTTCATTGCCGCATACGGCAAGCACGCGAGCATCACGAGCGCAACGACCGTCGCCGCCAAGCGGAGCGCGGCGCAGGCCCTGGTGGACTCGGGGGACGCGTTCCTGTTTTCCAGCGACCCGGTCGCCACCGGGCTCGACGACGTCGATTTCTGGGTCGGCGGTCTCGCCGAGCGCCAGGCGGTCTTCGGCGGCCTCCTGGGCTCGACCTTCAACTTCGTGTTTGAGAACCAGCTCGAGAACCTGCAGGACGGCGACCGGTTCTACTACCTGCAGCGGACCGACGGCCTCAACCTGAGGACCCAGCTCGAGGGGAACTCCTTCGCCGAGCTGATCCGGCGCAACACCGATTTCCAGGGCGGCATGGACGTCATCTTCAACACCGCGGACTTCACGTTCGACGCCGCGAATCTCACCGGCACCGCACCGATCGACCTCGGCAGCAACATGTCGCTGCTGACCCTGCCGGACGGCACGAAGGTCTTCTTCGATCCGCTGCACACCGGCAAGAACATCGTGTTCAACGGCGGCGCCGGCAACGACCGCTTCCAGGCCGACATCGGTGACGACACGCTCTACGGTAACGACGGCAACGATCGTCTCGACGGTTTCGAGGGCAACGACACCATCCACGGCGGCAACGGCGACGACATCCTCTTCGGGGGGAATGGTGACGACGTCCTCAAGGGGGGCAATGGCAACGATGCCCTCAGCTCGGGACCGGGCTTCGGCGGCGACCTCAATATGGCCGGCGACGGCAACGACTTCATCATCAACGGGCCGGACACCACGGAGGTGTTCGCGGGCTCGGGTAACGACGTTATCGTCGACGGCAACGCCGCCACCGAGGGGCTGGTCGGAAACGCCGGCGACGACTGGATCGAGGGCAACGGCGGTCACGACGCCAACATGTTCGGCGACAACCCCAATTTCTTCGACCTGCTGGCCGGGCTCTCCTTGGTCGGCGGCGACGATGTCTTCGACGGCGGTGGTGGCCAGGACAACTACTTCGGCGAGGGTGGGAACGACATCGCGATCCAGTCGGAGGGGACCGATGTCTTCCTGGGCCTCTCCGGCTTCGATTGGATCACGCAGCGGGCCAATCCAGTCCCCGGCGATGTCGAACTGGAGCTGTCGCCGTTCCTGGCCGGACTGAACCTCAACGACACCCGCGACAAGTATCTCTTTGTCGACGGCGCCTCAGGCTGGAATCTCAACGATCACATTCGCGGCGACAACAACGTCGTCGACGCGGCGGCGCCGATCGAGCGTCAGTTGACGGCTGACATGGCGCTGACCACGGCCGGTGCGGCCAAGGTCACCGGGTTACCCGCGTTCATGACCACATTCGGCCAGTCGCTGCCGTTCCTCGGCGGCAACATCCTGCTCGGCGGTGCGGGTAGCGACGTGATCGAAGGCAAGGCCGGCAACGACCTGATCGACGGCGACGTCTGGCTGAACGTGCAGCTCAGGGCGACGCTGAACGACGGCACCCAGAAACTGGTGAACAGCGGGAGCGATCTCAGCGCCGACGTGTTCTCGAGCCCGCAGCGGCTGAATCCCGGCAACATCGAGATCGTCCGCAGCCTCGTGACGCCGGCTGTGCCGGCGGCCGACTGCGGCGCGGCCGCGCCGCTCAACTGCGACATCGCCGTTTTCCGTGGCAACCGTGTCGAGTACTCGGTCACGCCCAACGCGAACGGTACCGTGACGGTCGTCCACATCACGCCGCTCGGCGGCGTCCTCCTGAACGACGGCACTGACACGCTGCGGAACATCGAGCGCCTGCAGTTCGCCGACGTCACGACGCTCGCCAACGGCGACCCCACACAGGTCTCGGTGCCATCCGTCGTCGGCGCAACCCTTGCCGACGCGACGGCCACCATCAACGCGTCGGTTCTGAACGTCGGGACCGTCACGAACGCAAACAGCACGACGGTCCCGGCGGGCGTCGTCATCAGCCAGAGCCCGCTCGCGGGAACGAGCGTCAGCGCCGGCAGCGCCGTGTCGCTGGTCGTGTCCCTCGGCGCGCTGGTACCGAACGTCGTCGGCAGCACCCAGGCGGCGGCCACGACCGCGATCAACGCAGCCGGACTGATCGTCGGCACCGTCACGACGTCGCCCAGCGCGACGGTCCTGGCCGGTAACGTCATCAGCCAGAACCCGG
>JANOZI010000824.1:0-2092 GCA_031429375.1 Acidobacteriota bacterium
AACTGAATGTATCAACTTGATTGGGTGCAACAACTGGTCCGTCGCCGGCGGGCCGGGACTCGCGAGCGTCCGCCCGTGCAGGCGACCGTTTGGTATTTGGGATGGACCAGTTGCCTGACTGATATTTCTTCAGAGATGGTCAACGGCATTCTCCCCCTGTACCTCGTGGGGTTCCTGCGGTTGTCGCCGCTGCAATTCGGGGTGATCGACGGGCTGTATCAAGGGGTGTCGGCCGTGCTGCGCCTGGCCGGCGGGGTCATATCGGACCGGTGGCAGCGGCACAAGGAAACGGCGGTGGCCGGCTACGGCCTGTCGGCGATCTGTAAGCTGGGCCTGCTGGCGACGGGCTCGTCATGGCCCTGGCTGGCCAGCGTGATCGCGCTCGATCGAACCGGCAAGGGCCTCCGTACCGCTCCCCGAGACGCCCTGATCACTCGTAACAGCACGCCCGCCTCGCTTGGCACCAGCTTCGGCGTGCATCGCGCGATGGATGCGGCCGGCGCGCTGGCCGGTCCGCTGGTGGCCTTCCTGATCCTCGGGTGGGCGCCGGAGCGGTACGACATCATCTTCGTGACGTCGTTCTGTTTTGCGATCGTGGGGCTGGCCGTGCTGGTGACGTTCGTCGACGCCAATGCCGGTGGCGATGCGACCGCCAACCTGGCAGAGGCGAAGGCGTCGCGGCCATCTGTGATGGCGACGATGGCCCTTCTGATGCGGGTGTCGGGCTACGGCTACCTGATCGTGGCCGCGTCGGTGCTCGCCCTGGCGACGATTAGCGACGCGTTCGTCTACCTCACGCTGCAGCAACGATTGCAGTTCTCGCCGACAGTATTTCCCCTGCTGTATGTGGCAACGTCGCTGGTTTACATGGTCCTCGCCGTTCCCGCTGGCCGGCTGGCCGATCAACTGGGATCGCGCCCAGTCTTCCTGGGCGGCTACGGAATGCTGGGTATCGTTTACCTGGCGTTGCTGCTGCCAGGAACCGGGGCGTACGGCGCAGTGCTGGGCATCATCGCGCTCGGTGGCTACTACGCGGCTACCGACGGCGTGCTGATGGCGATTGCCGGCCGCGTGCTGCCGGCGGCGCACACGGCTACGGGCATGGCGGTGCTCACCACGTTCACGAGCCTGGCGCGTTTCCTGTCGTCGGTGGCGTTTGGCTGGTTCTGGACCGCGCGCGACCCCGCCGCCGCGGTACGCATCTTTGCCGTCGGCCTCGTGGTGTCGATCATCCTGGCCGCTATTGCACTCTCGCGGGCGCAGTTCGCACCCGCGTCCATCAACGAAGGATCCTCCAACCATGGCGGACACTAACCAACCGCGCGGCCGTCGAGTCCTGGCGTTTGCCGCGCTCTGCGTGCTGGCTCTCTCGGTCGCTATCGGCTACCCGCTGCTCAAGGGCTCGTCCACGGGCGGTCCGGCGCAGGGTGCGGATGGCGCTGCGCCGTTGCCGCTGGCAGACCCCGCGGTCCTGGCCGAGGCTGCCGAACGGCCCCACATGTTGTTTCGCAAAACCGAACTGGGCAGTCAATACGGCCAGGTCGGCCTGCTGCCGCTGGACCACCCCGATGCGCCGCCGCTGATGACGGCCCTCACCTGCGAGCGGGTCCATTTTGCGGCGGGGCAGGGCATCTGCCTGGCCGCCACCCGTCGAATGGTGACGTCGTACCGCGCAGAATTGTTCAACAGCCGGTATCAGACGGGAGCGAACATTCCGCTGGCCGGCGTTCCCAGCCGCGCCCGCGTTGCGCCGGGCGGCGGCATGGCGGCGTTGACGTATTTTGTCGGCGGCGTCTCCTATGCCGCGGCCGGCTTTTCCACGCGCACGTTCCTGATCGACACGGCCAACGGCACGACGCTGGTGAACCTCGAGGAGCTCACCGTCCAACGTCGCGGCCAGCCATTCAAGGCCGCCGATTTCAATTTCTGGGGCGTGACGTTTGCGCGGCAACCCGGACGGTTCTTCGCCACCCTCGCATCGGGCGGCACGTCCTATCTCATCGAGGGCGACGCTGCCGCAAAGACGGCAAAGGTGCTGCACGATGCGGTTGAATGTCCCTCCTTGTCTCCCGACAACAAGCGGATCGCGTTC
>JANOZI010000825.1:0-1616 GCA_031429375.1 Acidobacteriota bacterium
GGTGCTGGATCTGCTCGGACAGATCGCCCGGAAACCGCTGGGCGATCTCGTCGGGACCGTCGCGACTCGGCACATCGCGGTGTACCGCGCCAGCGGTAATCGCGGCAACTCGCCGCAGGACGAGATCGCCTTCCTGCAGAAACTGGTCGCCGAGACCGGCGCCAAGGCCATCAAGTTCCGCCTCGGCGCGCGGATGCGCCATGACGAGGCCTCGACGCGCCGCGACCTCGAACTCATTCCGCTCACGCGCAAGACCTTTGGCCCGGAGATGACGATCTATGCCGATGCCAACGGCTCGTACGACATTCCGATGGCGTCGCGGATCGGACGTGTCATGCAGGACCACCGCCTCGCCTTCCTCGAAGAGCCCGTGCCGTTCGATTACTACGACGAAACCAGGCGCGTGGCTGACGCGCTCACCTTGCCGGTGGCCGGCGGCGAGCAGGAAAGCAGCATGCGGCGGTTTCGCTGGCTGATCGAGAACCGCGGCGTCGACGTCGTGCAGCCGGACTTGTTTTACTTCGGCGGCTTCGTGCGATCGATCCGCGTCGCGCGCATGGCCGCGGCGGCGGGCATGGCCTGCACCCCGCACCTGTCCGACGGCGGCCTCGGCTATCTGTATGTCGCGCATTTCGCCTCGTGTGTGCCGAACGCCGGGCCGTTTCAGGAGTACAAGGGCCGCGATGAATCGCTGCCCGTGTCGGCGGACTCGTCGCGGCTGGTCAGCAGCAACGGTCTGTTAACCGTTCCGACCGGCCCCGGCCTCGGTGTCACGATCGATCCGGCCTTTGTCGAGAAAGGCGTTCGGCTGTCCTGACACGCGTTCAACCGTGGATTCGTATACCATCCTGTCGCGAGGTGCTGATGCGGTACTGTCCACGGCTGTGTTTCGTGCTTGTTCTGTCGGCCCTCGTGATGCCGGTCTTGACCCTGCAGGCGCAGGTCACCACGGCCACGCTGGTCGGCCAATTGCGTGACAGTGCATCGCTGGTGATCCCCGGCGCGACGGTGACGGTCCTGCATGAAGGCACCGGCGTCTCGCGCGAGGCGGTGACCGACGCCAACGGCGAGTTCGTGCTATCGGCGCTCCCCAACGGGTCGTACACGGTAAAGATCGCCTTGACCGGTTTCAAGGGGATGCAGATCCGCGGCATGCAGTTCGGTGCCGGTCAGACGGTGCGTCAGGCCTTCACCCTCGAGGTCGGGACCTTACAGGAGACCGTCACGGTGACAGGACAAGCGCCGCTCATCGAGACGTCCGCGTCGCTGCAGGCCGACAGCCTCGGCTCGCAGGAGGTGCGTGAGTTGCCGGTGAATCGCCGCAACCTCACCAACCTGATGAGCCTCACGCCGGGCGTCAGCACCAGCGGCGCCGGCGATGTGCAGATGAACGGCGTCGCCGCCGGCGGCACCGGCCTCACCGTGGACGGCACCGAGGCCAACTCGAATCCCGAAGCCCGCTCACTGGCGCAGTACGGCGGCCAGAACCAGATTTCCGTGATGAGCCTCGATTCCATCGCCGAGGTCCAGATCGTCAAGGGGGTGCTGCCGGCGGAATACGGCGGCGTGGCTGGCGGACAGATCAACGTCATCAGCCGATCGGGCACGAACACCTT
>JANOZI010000826.1:0-2551 GCA_031429375.1 Acidobacteriota bacterium
CGCGGCCTACAGCCTCGGTCATGGCGGGAACGACGCGCAGAAAACCATGGGCATCATCGCGGGCGCGCTGGTGGCGGGCGGATACCTGCAGCTGGTGGATGGCAAACTGCCGATTCCGTTCTGGGTGATCATGGCGGCGCATGCCGCCATCGCGCTGGGCACGCTGTCGGGCGGCTGGCGCATCATTCACACGATGGGATCGAAGATCACCCGACTGCAACCGGTCGGCGGGTTTGCGGCAGAGACCGCCGGAGCGGTATCGCTGTTTACCGCGACGGCCTTCGGCGTGCCGGTGAGCACCACGCACACCATCACCGGCGCCATCATCGGCGTCGGATCGACGCGGCGTTTGTCCGCCGTGCGATGGGGCATCGCCGGTCAAATCGTCTGGGCGTGGATTCTGACGATTCCGATGTCGGCGGCCATCGCCGCGGCGTTCTACCTTCTCTTCTCCTTGTTCGGCTTGCCGTAGCAAAGGCGCCTTAAATCCAACCAAGGTTCCTCGCGGCGGCCGCGACCAGGAAAACCCCGAGTAGCAAAACGAAGACGGCGAACGCCAGGCGCAAGTAACCCTCGCCGATATCAGCGGTCAGCACGGCGCCCAGCAGCGCCCCCGCCATGACCGTCAGCGCGAGGATCACGGCCGCCGGGGTATTGACGTCGCCTTGCCGGTAATACTGAATCACCGCCCCCAGTCCGACCGGCAGGAGCAACACCGCGAGACTGGTGCCCGCGGCCGACCGCTGATCGAATCCGGCGAGGTAGACCAGGGCAGGCACGATGATGACACCGCCGCCAATGCCGAAGACGCCCGAGAGCAGGCCGCCCGACAGTCCGATTGCCGCGAGGAGCATAAACGCTGCTACCGTCATCGGCCCGACGTTACGCTTCCGAATCGAACCGAGCGACCAGCACCGTGATGTTGTCGCGGCCGCCGGCGTCGTTGGCCTGTTTCAGCAGCGTCTTGGCGGCGCTCTCGGGCACGGGGTCGGCATCGAGCGTGGCCGAGATCGCCTCGTTCGTCACCATCTCCGTCAGCCCATCCGAACAGAGCAGCAATCGATCGCCGGCTTGAAGCTGGAAGGCGCGCGCTTCAACCTTCACGCCGAGTGACGGCCCGCCGACGACGTTGGTGATCACGTTGCGGAGGTGATGGTTGGCGGCTTCATCCTTGCGGATCGCGCCGGCGCGCACCATCTCGGCGACCAGGGTGTGATCCTTGGTGAGCTGGTGCAACTCGCCCTCCCGGTAGAGATAGGCGCGGCTGTCGCCGACGTGCACGATGCAGAGCTGCGCGCCCAGCTGGAAGGCCATCGTCAGCGTGGTGCCCATGCCCTTCAGCTCGGGGTTGGCACTGGCCTCCTCGAGAATCTGCGCGTCGGCCTGGCCGAGGGCCATCTGGAACTGCAAGAGCACCTTCTGCGCGCCGCTGTTGTCGGTGTTGAAGAACCACCGGAAATTGTTGAGCGTGAACTGTTCGATCGCCGCGACGGCGAGTGCGCTCGCCCGTTCGCCGGCCCGGTGGCCGCCCATGCCGTCGGCGACGAGAAACAGGTGGGCGCGGTCTTCACCGACCTGCAGCTTCGGCTCGGGCAGGCTGGTTTGCCAGACCCGCATGGCCTTGCTCAGCTCGGTGATCAGGAATTGATCCTCATTGCTCGGGCGCACCTTGCCGGGATCGGTGATGCCGAAGGCCTTGACGCAGAGGGCCTCTGGCGGCGCGGTGGTCGGGGGGAGGGTGATACCGCTTTCGGCGCTAGGCATCCTTCTATTGTGCCCATTTTGCGCGCGGCTGTCGCACGCGATCTAATGCCGAGCTGGCTGACGGCGGTTAGACGGATCGGACTCGCTGACGCAACGAGGCGAAGGCCAGAATCGCCACTGGTACGACGATGGCCAGCATTGAGGCGACGCGTTTGATGATGGTCACGTGACGCAGCCCTTCGGCCATCGTGTCGCAGCGCGAGGGATAGGCGTGCAACAGCGCCAGCACCATGCCGTTTTCAGCGAAATCGAAGACGACATAGAGCAGGGGCACCGACACCAGCGCGAGCAAGGCGGAACGTTGCGGCGACAGTGCTGCGGCCGCGCGCGCCGCGAGCAGGACGAGGGCCCACACCAGGGCGATCAGGAATGTGCTGCGGCTGCTCACGCTGGCGCCTCGGTGCGAGCGTCGTGGCGGCGATCAGCCTACGCCCGTTCAGGGGATTTCGAGAGTCTTCCGATCCGCGATCTTGAATGGGAACGTGACCGAGTGGACCGTCGCGTCGCCTTTCTTCTTGAAGCTCAACGTCGCCTCGTACTCACCGGCGGACGTGAAGATGTGCTGGGTCGCGACCACACCGGGCTCCCGCGCCGTGATGCGGCCGGTAAACGGACCAAACGTCTTCCCATTGCGCTTCACGGTGGCGGTGATGTCTTCGAGGTCGCCGAACGGTGTCTTGTCCTTCGACAGAAAGCGCCAGCGCAAAAATTGTTTCTCGCCGGTCAACGCCGGCTCCGGTTCGGCGCCGAACACGACGTCGAGACCGGCAACTTCCTTGCGTTCGTG
>JANOZI010000827.1:0-3354 GCA_031429375.1 Acidobacteriota bacterium
CCATCGGCCTGGTGCTCACCTACTACCTGCTCGGGGCCTCGCAACAGGCGTGGCCCCTGGTGACGTCCGGCATGCCGATCGTGACGAATTGGACCAACCAAATCATCATTTTCGAGATGACGATGCTGAGCGCGATCCTGGCGACGGTGATCACGCTGCTCGTGAGCGCCGGCCTCCCGAGTCGCGGCGGCAAGATGTACGACCCCGAAGTCTCCGACGGCTACATTCTCGTGGGCGTGGAAAACCCGGCCGATGCCGCTCGCCTCGAGCCCGCGCTCGCGATCGATGGCGGGCGCGTCAAGAGAACCTCGTGATCTATTGATCTTGTGAGCTGGTGATTGATCTGGTGATGTTCAGATCTTACGAGCTTGTGATCCACCGGTCGATCTTATGAGGTGTTGGTGTCAACCCGTGTTCGCTCCCAGATCCGCAGATCGTTCATTCGATCGTCCGATCGCCAGATCAGCAGTTCGATCGCCAGATCACACGCTCATTAGATCGACACTTGTCGCCGTCGCGCTCGTGACGGGCTGCCTGCCGGCGTCTGCGCAGGCACCGGTCAGCGGCACCGCGGATCGCAAGCAGGCCACCGCGACGCGTGTGCCGAACGGCTCGATCCGTGTCGACGGCCGTCTCGATGACGAGATCTGGCAGAAAGCCACGCCGATCACCGACTTCATCCAGAAGGAGCCGGCCGAAGGCGCCGCGCCGACCGACGCCATGGAGGTGCGGCTGGTGTATGACGATGACGTCCTCTATGTCGGCGCGCGCATGTTCAGCAGGGATGGCCGCATCCAGGCGCCGCTCGGCCGGCGCGACAGCACCGACCAGGCCGAACACGTCCTGGTGTCGTTCGACACGTTTCTCGATCGCCGCACCGCGTTTGTCTTTGGCGTGACTGCCGCGGGCGTTCGCATCGACCGCTATCATTCGAGCGACAACGAAGACAGCTTCGACTCCGGCTTCGATCCGGTCTGGCGCGCGGAAACGCAGGTGTCCGCGGATCAGTGGACCGCCGAGTTATGGATTCCGTTCTCGCAGTTGCGATTCAATCCGCGCACCGATCAGGCATGGGGCCTCAACCTGTCGCGCTTCCGCCCGACGCTCGACGAAGAGGATTTCTGGATCATGATCCCGCGTACCGTCCGCGCCTGGTCGTCACGCTTCGGCGACCTCTCGGGCATCGCCAACATCGTGCCGCCGCGGCGCATCGAGGCGCTGCCGTACCTGGCCGGCGGCTCAACGCTCAACGGCGGCGATCGCGATCGCAACAATCCGTTTGACGACGGCACGAACCTGCATGGGCGGGTGGGCGCCGACATCAAGATGGGCCTCGGGCCGAACCTGACGCTCGAAACGGCCATCAATCCGGACTTCGGCCAGGTCGAGGCCGACCCCGCCGAGGTCAACCTGACCGCGTTCGAGACGCGCTTTCCCGAGAAGCGGCCGTTCTTTCTGGAAGGCGCGAACCTGTTCAACATCGGTCATCCGAACTTCTACTACTCGCGCCGCATCGGCGCGCGCCCGATCGGACCTGCCGTTGGTGACTACGTCGAATACCCCAACTCGACGACGATTCTCGCCGCGGCCAAGCTCACGGGCCGGCTGCCGTCGAAGACCTCGATAGGATTCGTCGCCGCGGCCACCGACGACGAGGCCGCGGAAGTGGCGAGCCTCGGCCTCGTCGGCACGCGCACGATCGGCGTGGCGCCGCATAACTATCACGCCGTTGGCCGCGTCCTGCAGGAGTTCGGCGCGGCCGCCTCCACGGCCGGCCTCATCGTCAACTACATGCACCGCGACATGGAAGAGGGCAGCCCGCTGGCCGACCTCTACACCAGGAATGCGCTGGGCGTTGGGGCTAACACGTTACTGCGGTTCAAGGGCGGCCAATACGAGCTTCGCGCCTCGGGTGGCGGTTCGTTCCTGAATGGATCCGAGAAGTCAGTGGAGCGTTGGCAGCGATCGAGCTCCCACTATGCGCAGCGTCCCGATCGCGACTATGCGCGTCTCGATCCCACGTTGCGATCGCTCTCTGGCTGGTCCACGCAAGTCAACTTCGACAAGACCGGCGGCCGGCATTGGCTCTGGGGGCTTTATACCAAGATCGATTCCGAGAGCTTCGAAACCAACGACTTCGCCCTGTTGAACGGCGCGGATGGCTGGATGACGACCGCCAACCTCAGGTACCGCGAAACGCAGCCCGGAAGGGTCTTTCGGACCTACTCGGTCCAGTTCGACGTGTCGACCGACACCACGCTGCGCGGTCTCAGGCAGACTGGCCATGCGCGGACCACGTTCAACACCACCTGGATCAACTTCTGGACCACCCAGGTGCGGCTGGCGCGGAACCTGGCGACCACCAGCGTGTCGCTGACCCGGGGCGGCCCGCTGATGGGCAGGGGGCCGGGATGGACCGCCGAGATCAGCGCCGGCAACCGGGCGACGTCGCGGACGCGCATGAGCGGCAACCTGTTCATGCAGAGCAACGACGACGGGGCGTCCACGAAGCGGGCGAGCGGCACGTTCTCAATGCGGCCGGGGCCGCGCTGGCAGCTGTCGCTGTCGCCGTTGTTCGATCGCATCACCGAGCCGCAGCAGTACATCAGCACGCTCGGCGGCGGGCGGCCGATCACGTTCGACAACCGGTACGTGTTCGCGTTCATCGACCGCAGCACCGCGTCGATGGAGTTCCGGCTCGGCCTCACGCTCAAGCCGGACGTCAACCTGGATGTTTACGCCGAGCCGTTCGCGGCGTCGGGTCATTACTACGATTACGGTGAGCTGCTGGCGCCCGGCAGCCGCGAGCGCATCACGTATGGGACCGCGGGCACGCTGCTGGCGATTCAGCCGGATGGCAGCGAGCTGGTGACGATCGGGGCCGTCACGATCCCGCTTCGCAATCGCGATTTCAATGCGCGGTCGTTCCGCAGCAACGTCGTGTTGCGCTGGGAGTGGCGCGCCGGCAGCACGCTGTACGTCGTCTGGCAGCAGGACCGCGCCGACTCGCGGACGCTCGGCACGCGTGTCGGCATCGACGACGCGTTCCGCTCGGTCACCGCTCCGGGATCGAACATCGTCCTCGTCAAGACCTCGTTCTGGATCCCGATCGGCTAAGCACAAGGTGCGTACACTGCGTACTGTTCCAAATGTGCGTACAGTGCACTCGTGCATGGTGTGCCTCGGCACGTTTGGCACTAATGCACAGTACGCACTCTAGGAACTGTACGCACCGTACGCACTCTAGCGGTGCTTGCGCGCTTCGAGTATGGCGAGAAACGACCGGCCTTGTAGCTCGTCCTGGGTGAGGCCGGTCTCCCGAGCCTCATCGAGAGTAATGGCGCCGGAGCTCAA
>JANOZI010000828.1:0-2054 GCA_031429375.1 Acidobacteriota bacterium
GTGCCCGGGCGTGAAAATCAGCGGCGGCGTCAGCAACCTGTCGTTCTCGTTCCGCGGCAACGACGTGGTGCGCGAGGCGATCCACTCGGCCTTCCTCTTCCACGCCATCAAGGCCGGCATGGACATGGGCATCGTCAACGCCGGGCAGCTGATCGTCTACGAGGACATTCCCAAGGACCTGCTCGAGCACGTCGAAGACATCATCTTCAATCGCCGGCCCGACGCCACCGAGCGCATGGTGACCTTCGCCGAACAGGTGAAGGGCGCCGGCAGCAAGCGCGAGAACGACCTGAAATGGCGCGACGCGCCGGTCGAGGCGCGGCTGTCGCACGCGCTGGTGCACGGCAACGTCGACTTTATCGAGGTCGACGCGGAAGAAGCCCGCGTCAAGTACGGGCGCCCGCTGCTGGTGATCGAAGGCCCGCTGATGGACGGCATGAAGGTGGTCGGCGAGCTGTTCGGCGCCGGCAAGATGTTCCTGCCGCAGGTGGTCAAGAGCGCGCGCGCCATGAAGCGCGCCGTCGCGTATCTCGAGCCGTTCATGGCGGCCGAGAAGGCCGCGCGGCTCGCCGCCGGCGGCCCCGGCGAGCGCAGCAACGCCGGGCGGGTGCTGACCGCCACCGTCAAGGGCGACGTCCACGACATCGGCAAGAACATCGTCGGCGTCGTGCTGGGCTGCAACAACTACGAGGTGATCGATCTCGGCGTGATGGTGTCGGCCGACAAGATCCTGCACGAAGCGGTCGATCGCCAGGTCGACATCATCGGCCTGAGCGGCCTGATCACGCCGTCGCTCGACGAGATGGTGTTTGTCGCGTCGGAAATGGAGCGCCGCCACATCACGCTGCCGCTGCTGATCGGCGGCGCGACGACGAGCCCGCAGCATACCGCGGTGAAGATCGCGCCGGAGTATTCGCAGCCCACGGTGCACGTGCCAGACGCGTCGCGCGTGGTGGACGTGGTCGCGAGCTTGATCAGCCCGGATCAGAAGCCGGCGTTCGACGCGGCCAACCGTGCTGCGCAAGCGAAGCTGCGCGAGCAGTACTCGACGCGCCGCGATCGGCCGGCCCTGCCGCTCGACAAGGCGCGCGCCAATCGCCTGCGGCTCGATTTCGCCGGCAGCAACACGCCTGCCGTACCGTCATTTACCGGCGTGCGCAAGGTCGACGTTGCCCTGGCGGACCTGGTGCCGTTCATCGACTGGCAGTTCTTCTTCACCGCGTGGGAGCTGAAGGGCCGCTTCCCCGCGATTCTCGACGACCCGAGAGTCGGTCCGGCCGCCACGGATCTCTACGCGCACGCGCAGGCACTGCTCAAGCAGATCGTGGACGGCAAGCTCATTCGCGCCCGCGGGGTGTACGGGTTCTGGATGGCCAACAGTGACGGGGATGACGTCGTGTTGTATGAGAACGCCGCCGCCCGGCAGGAATTGCTTCGTTTCCCGATGCTGCGGCAGCAGGAAGTGATCGCGGATGACAAGCCGAATAAATCACTCGCCGACTTCGTTGCGCCGATCGAAAGCGGCGTCACGGATTATGTCGGCGCATTTGCCGTCACCGCGGGCCTCGGCGCCGACGAGCTCGTCAGGAAGTACGAGACACAGCACGACGACTACTCCGCCATCATGGTCAAGGCGCTGGCCGATCGGCTGGCCGAGGCGTTCGCCGAATACCTGCACGCCCAGGCTCGCACCGACTGGGGCTTCGGCGATCGGCTCGCGACGACCGACCTGATCGAAGAAAAATTCCGTGGCATCCGCCCGGCCTTCGGTTACCCGGCGTGCCCCGATCACAGTGAGAAGGCGCGGCTGTTCGATTTGCTCGGCGCGCGCTCGGTCGGCCTCGAGCTCACCGAATCGTTCGCCATGACGCCGCCTGCGTCGGTGAGCGGCCTGTATTTCTCTCACCCGCAGTCGCGCTATTTCGCAATACAACGGATCGGGCAGGACCAGGTCGAGGATTATGCGCGGCGCAAGGGGATGGACGTGAGCGAAGTTGAACGGTGGCTGCGCCCCGTGCGAGGGTACGATCCGGCGTTGGTAGGAGCGTAAACGG
>JANOZI010000829.1:0-9765 GCA_031429375.1 Acidobacteriota bacterium
ATCGGTGAACGGATCGGCGCGTCGGGCGCCGCCTTCCTCGAGGCGTTCCTGATCGGTTTCGAAGTGGAATGCAAGATCGCCGAAGCGATCGACCCGGATCACTACAACAAGGGATTTCATTCGTCCGGCACCATCGGCACCTTTGCGTCGGCCGCCGCGGCCGCGAAGCTGATGAAGCTCACCGAGCCGCAGGTGAAGCACATGCTCGCGATTGCCGCCAGTTTATCGAGCGGCATCCGCGTCAACTTCGGCTCGATGACCAAGCCGCTGCACGTGGCGCGCGCGGCGGAAAACGGTGTGGTCGCCGCGGAACTGGCGGCAAGCGGATTCACGGGTGGCGACGACGGTCTCGACGGCGCGTGGGGGTTCTTCCAGGTCTTCGGCGGCGGCGCCGACCTCGATCGCCTCATCGGCGTGCTCGGCAAGCCGCACACAATTATCAACCCGGGCGTCTCGATCAAGCCCTACCCGTCTGGCGTATTGAGCCACCCGAGCATGGACGCCATGCTGAAGGTCGTTACCGATCACGACCTGAAGCCGGAACAGATCCAGGCGGTCCGGCTGCGGGCCGGGTCGAACATCCTGAACCCGTTGCGCTACAAGACCGCGAAGACCGAGCTCGAGGCGAAGTTCTGCCTGCCGTTTCTTCTGGGGAGTATCGCGCTCAGGCGCAAGGCCGGCGTCCGGGAATTCACCGACGAGTTCGTGTCGAGCGAGCCGGTGCAGCGCATGATGACGCGCGTAACGACGATCTTCGATGCCGCGATCGAGGCGCAGGGCTTCGACAAGATCCGCAGCGTGGTCGAAATCGACACGACTGACGGCCGGCGCTTCGTGCAGGCGTCCGACGATCGCTATCGCGGCGGACCCGATCGGCCGTTCACGCGCGACGAGCTGCACGCCAAGTTCACCGACTGCGCGCAACTGACGCTCGAGGCCGCCCGCATTGCGCCGCTCGTCGCCGCCATCGAAGCGGTGGACACGATGACCGACATCCGCCAGCTGGCGCGGTTGATGGTCGTGTCGGGACCCGCGTAGTACCGACTCGGCCCCGCGTCGGTATAGTCCACAACATTTGGTCCGGACCCCCGGCGCGCGCCTCGGCGTCTACGACGTCCCTGCCACGGTCGGCTCGCACCGGTGGCCGCAGTTCCTCCCGGACGGCGAACATTTTCTGTACTTGAACGTCGGCACTCCGTTCGTGACACATTCTCGCAGTCGGCTTCCTTTGATCAATCGTGAAGACCTGGACGAGCAGGGCAAGAAGGCCTGCGACGCTGCCGCCGCGAGCTCGCCTAGCGGGCGGCCGGAAGGAGTGCCTGCGATTCGGCTTCACCGGTCAGGCGTCGATGTCCGATGGGACTCCGCCGTCGGGCGTCGGCTCTCGGAATTGGCCATCATCACGACGGCCCGCGAGCACGATCAGCCGTACGATTGGTCGCTTCATGAGCTGGAAGCGCAGGTCAACGCGGTCCAGCGCCATCTTCGACAGGCGAAGTGATCGACATCCCTGCCGCCTAACGAATGGAGCCAATGCGCTGACTTCTTCTCCTACGATGCCGCCGCAGCGCGCGGCTCATTCGTAGCCGTTCGGCCGCTACGAAAATCGCTCATGTTGGCAGATGTAAATACATCGTGCATACTCAAGGTCTACCGTGGCTGACCTTGAGTTTACGTGGGACGAAGCGAAAGCCCGTTCGAACGCGAAGACGCACGGGGTCTCGTTCGATGAGGCCCAATCTGCCTTTTCGGACGAGCGGGCCCGCATCATCGACGACCCGGAGCATTCCGACGCTGAAGATCGCTTCATTCTGCTCGGGATGAGTGCGAAGCCTCGCGTGCTGATTGTGGTGTATGCCTATCGTGATGGCGAGGCAACGATCCGGATCATTTCGGCACGGAGGGCGACACCGCAGGAGCGGGCGCTCTACAACCAGAAGGCACGATCATGAGAAAAGAGTACGACTTCACGAAGTCCCGACCCAATCCATTCGCCGACCGGTTGAAGCGAGCGGTTACGATCAGACTCGATGAGGCGACGATCGCCTACTTCAGAGAACTCGCTGACGAGACGGGCATTGGCTACCAGACGCTGATCAATTCCTATCTCAAAGACTGCGCCGCCACTGGTCGGCGGCCGAGCGTCCGTTGGGCTAAGTCCAACGGCGCTGCCTAACGGCTTGCAGTCGACGGCGGCCGGTGAAATCATGCGCCGCCGCGGCTGAAGCCGGGCGTTATACTGCGAGCGTAACAGGAGTCTGGGATGATACGTACCCTCGGTCGCGGATTCGCGGTTGCGCCATTTGGCGGTTTGATTCTCTGGGCCCTGTCGACCATGGCGCCGGCGACGGCCCAGTCCGGCAGCAAGGCCGGCGAGTGGCGAAGCTACGGCGCAGACCTCGCCAACACGCGGTACTCGCCGCTCGATCAGATCAACGCCGGCAACTTCAAGAACCTCGAGGTGGCGTGGCGGTTCAAGACCGACAACCTCGGCCCGGGGCCCGAATTCAACCTGCAGTCCACGCCGCTCGTCGTGAACGGCATCCTCTATGCGACGGCGGGCTCACGGCGCGCGGTAGTCGCCCTCCATGCCGGCACCGGCGAGATGAAATGGGTGTTCAGCATGGATGAGGGCGCGCGCGGCGACGCGGCGCCGCGGCGGCTCTCCGGACGCGGCCTGTCGTATTGGACCGACGGCAGAGAGGAACGGGTCATTTTCGTCACGCCGGGCTACCAGATGATCGCGCTCAATGCCGCGACCGGACGCCCCGTTCCGACCTTCGGCAAGGAAGGCATCGTCGATCTGAAACTTGAAAACGATCAGCCGACCGATCCGATCACCGGCGAGATCGGGCTCCATGCCGCGCCGATCGTCGTAAACGATGTCGTCGTCATCGGCGCAGCGCATCTGCCGGGCGGAACGCCCAAAAGCCGGCGCAACGAAAAGGGCTACGTCCGCGGATACGACGCGCGGACCGGCAAGCGCCTCTGGATCTTTCACACGATTCCGCAGCCCGGCGAGTTCGGCAACGACACCTGGCTGAAGGAGTCGTGGGCCTACACCGGCAACACCGGCAACTGGGGCCAGATGTCGGGCGACGAGGAACTGGGCTACGTGTATCTGGCGACCGAGATGCCGACGGGCGACTACTACGGCGGGCATCGCCCTGGCAATAATCTGTTCTCCGACAGCATCGTGGCGATCGAGGTCAAGACCGGCAAACGGATCTGGTATTTCCAGGCGATTCATCACGACATCTGGGACTGGGACTTTCCGGCCGCACCGATCCTCGGCACCATCACGGTCAACGGACGGCAAATCAAAGCGCTCGCACAGCCGAGCAAGCAGGGGTTTCTGTACGTGTTCGATCGGACCAACGGTCAGCCCGTGTGGCCCATCGAGGAACGGCCGGTGCCGAAAGGCGACGTGCCCGGCGAGTGGTACTCGCCGACACAACCGTTTCCGACCAGGCCGCCGGCATACGAACGCCAGGGTGTGGCGATTGACGACCTGATCGACTTCACGCCGCAGCTTCGCGCGGAAGCCGTCACGCTCGCGTCGCGCTATAAGCTCGGCCCGCTCTTCACGCCGCCCGTGGTGAGCCAGTGGCCGGGCCCGCTCGGCACCCTGATGTCGCCCCAGGCCACCGGCGGCGCGAACTGGCAGGGCGGATCGTTCGATCCCGAGACCGGCATGTTCTACATCTTCACCAACTCGTCGGTCACCTCGCTCGGTCTCATCAACGATGCGAAGCGATCGGATATGGACTTCATCATGGGCGCCGCGCCCGATCCGAACGCGCCTCCGCCGGCTGCCGCTGCTCCGGGTGCGGGTGGAGGTGAAGGCGGTGGTGGCGGCCTGACCGTACAGGGCCTTCCGCTGCTCAAGCCGCCTTATGGCCGCATCTCGGCGATCGATCTCAACAAGGGCGATCTGGTCTGGCAGGTCGCGCACGGAGAAACACCGGACTACGTCCGGAATCACGCCGCGCTCAAGGGACTGACCATCCCGCGAACCGGACGACCGGGCCGCATCGGGACCCTCGTCACCAAGACGCTCCTGATTGCCGGCGAGGGCGGATTCTTTACGACGCCGTCCGGCCAGCGAGGTGCCATGCTGCGCGCTTACGAGAAGGCGACTGGGAAAGAGGTCGGAGAGGTCTTCATGCCGGCGCCTCAGACTGGATCGTTGATGACCTACAGTCTGAGCGGCCGGCAATACATCGTGGTGCCGATCAGCGGCGGCGCGTACTCAGGTGAGTTCGTCGCCTTCCGGCTGCCTGCCAAATAGAGGCCTACCAGGTCGGTCAGCGTGCCGGAAGCACGGTGAATCTGGCTCGGCGCGGCAGCCGGTAGATCTCGAAATGGCGGTCGAAGGTGACAATGCGGGTGAGCCGCTCGCGCTCGGCGGCGCAGACGAGAGCCGCATCGGCGAAATCCATCGGCACGTCACGGTACTTCTGCATCAGCTGTTTGACCCGAACGAGATCTGGTTCGTCCAGTTCGATCAACGTGAGCGCGCTGTCTGACACCATGTCGCACAGCGCGTCAGGTCCGTGCCGCGTATCAGCAAGCAGTTGCATCGCTTCTGTGAGTGCCGGCCAGACCGTGGCTAGTGGATCCCTGATGCGTCTCAGCGCCGCCACGCACCGTTCGTGCGCCGCATCGTCCCGGTCGAGGAGTGCGATGAGGGCGCTGGCGTCAACGAGGACGCGTGACACGGTGCTTCCGAAGGAGGCGCGCGCGGTACTTCGTGTGGGTGTCGTTCGAGTAGTCTGCGCCGCCCGTGGCGACCACCCCAATGAACGGTGTCAGCCGATCGAAGGCGGAGGTGTCCTCTGGCGCCGCGGCCTCCGCGTTGACCGCATAGTGCGCGACCGCGTCACGCACGACGTCGGCCTTCGAGCGGCCGGTGGTGGCCGTGAGCTTCCGAATCCTGGCTTCGGTGTCGGGGTCCAGGCGAAGACTGAATGGCATGTCGTGTGTCCTACATCACTGTAGGACACTGGCCGCGTTCGGTCAAGGAGCGCCGATCGTCAGCGAGGGCTTGAGGTGGTCGGCGCAGCGGTCAACCTGATCGGCTGAACGAACGCGCCGTTGGTGGCCACATCCCAGGCCGCGAAGCGCACCCATTTCTTGCCGGTTGCGTTGAACGGGATGCGGAACTGCTTCTTCCCGAACGCCGGCAGATCGGTCGTCGAGATAATCTGCCGATCGGTGGTCTTGCCGTCACCCCACACGACCTCGACGAAGTTGAGGGGGAACGTCCATTCGACGTCGGCCATGATCGTCCGCTGATCGCCGGTCCCCTGCACCGAGTACGACGAGATCAGCACTTCGCCCGACGACACGAAGTATTCGCCGCGCTTCATCGCGTTGATGATGGGGCTCATGTCGTCAACCGTCGGCAACCGATCGATCTTGAGGTAGTTGACCGGTCCATTCGCATACAAGGCGTCGTAGGGCGGCCGGCCGCGTTCGCCGATGTCGGAACGCGCCTCGGAGATCGCCTGCATGTGCTTGAGCGGGATGTCGCGATCGACGTACCAGTTGGTCATGTCATCGAACACCCCAAGGCAGCGGTACTCGCACAGCCGCGTCTCGGACCCGTCGATGCCCATGCCCCAGCGATACCCCGCGCCTTCATAAGTCGGCTGGGCAAAGTGTGTTTCCTTGACGCCGTCCGGAAAACCAGTGGAGCCCTTCGAGCGCGGATGCGGCATGTTGATGATCAGGTTCTCGCTCCTGGTCATCTCGAAGAGATCGGCCGGGCTCCCGAGGTTGTAGACCTTCCCGTATTTGGGGTGCGATTCGACCAGCGGCTGGCCCGGCGCGCGCCTCGTCTGCCAGAAGACGGGCTTCGACAGCATCAGGTCGTGATGGCCGCCGATTTCGATGCCGGTGTTCTCCATGTTGGGCATGACCAGGAACGTCCGGTCCGATTGCCGGCGAGCGGTGTCGTAGTATTCGGCCTGGGCGGCGAAATGCGCCTCGCCGCCGGCCCGCGCGCGGGCGCCGTCGATCACGCCAAAGATGTTGATGCCCACCGCCTTGGCGGACTCGACGTCGTTCAGCCGGTTGTCCAGGCTGCCTGATTCCTTCAGCCGGGGCACCATGCCCACGTGAAAGTGCGAGCCCATGATTTGATAACCTGGCAGCGCCTTGTACTTGTCGTCGTGCGTAAAGGCCAACGCCGCATCGACGGCACCAGCCGCAGTGTCCGGACTCACGTAGAGGAACACCGGCATCTGTTGCCACGTGCCGGGCCGCGCGCTCGTGAGCGCGAAGTTGTGGAGGAACTCCGGGTCCTCTTCCTTCTCGGCCTGGCGGATGCCAAACGCGAAGGCAATCTCACTCACCTTGCGATAGTAGTTGTCGCCGAGGACCTGGTTCGATTCGCGCGCGCCGAAGAAGCTATGCGGGGGCGGAAACGCCGCGATCGACCCGCCGGGCACTTCGGCGGCAATCAGGCGGTTGCTGCTCCACACCGCGGCGGGGTCGTTATTGACCGGGCCGCCAAACCGCTGGTCCTGCCAGCGGCCGGCGAGGTCGCGCCAGACGACGCGCGACGCGGCCTGGACCGGCAAGCCCTTGAGCCCGGCGTCGTACTTGTAGGCAACCGACGGCCGATCGGTCTTGGCGACGAGCACCTGGCGGATCAGGTTCGAACCCTTGAACACGTCGTACTGCAAGTGTCCCGTGGTGAAGACCCCGGCGGTCACGCCGGGGAACGAGATCTCCAGCCGCGCGCCGTTGGTCTTCACTTCGCATCCCCGCACCTCGTACTTCGCGGCCGCGCGGACGACTTCATCCGGCGTGCGGGGCAGCCCCTTCTGACCAAAAATGCCGTTCATTGGGGGGATCGACGTGGCATGAGTGGGCGGGCGCACACCGCTCCCTTCCACGTAGAGCGGCGCGTCCCAGAACGCCTCCCACTTCCAGCGCTCGACGTCTTCGGCCTTGATCTGCCCCTCGCGCACGGCCTCGTCGATCCACGTGCCGTCATCTTTCTCGTACAGCGCGAGAACCTTCGGGCTGACCACCCCGCCGAGCGCCTGAATGGAATCCGGCCGCAGCTGCTGTTGCGTGATCCGCCGCATGCCCGAGACCACGTTGAACTCCGGCGTGACGTTGGTGACCAGCGTGCTCCACTGGCCGCCCTTTTTTCGGACCGCGAGCTCGCGAATGGTGGGCGTGCCGCCATCAATCGCGAAGCGCATGCGCAGCTCGGTGTCCTTGTCCCCGGTCCAGGTGACGGCCAGCGTGTTGTCGTTCACCGCCGCGGTCAGGCCGGCCGCCGCTTTGTAGCCGGTCAGATTGCACGTCAGTGGATCGGCATGGAGGGTCGAGGCGACGAGGGTGAGCATCAGGGCTGTCAATGAAGTCTTCATCGGTCTTCCTCTTTGGTTCTTTTCGTCGCGCGGCCAGGCGAATGCGGGTGGCAGCTTGGACGCCGCGCGCGGATGCGGCCGCCACGCACAGTGGCGGCCGCATCCGTCGGGCAAGTGACTGCTAGAAGCGGAACCGCGCGCCGAAGCGCACGATGCGCGCGGACAGGACTTCATTGATCGCGCCGTACGATGGCCCCGACAGCCAGCTGATGCTCGTGGGGACGCCTGAGTTGAGGACGTTGAAGAGGTCCACATCGAACGACACGCTCCGGCCGCGGCCCATCGCAAGGTCCTTCGAGATCCGAAGGTTGGTCGAGGCAATCGTGTCGCCCCGCTGTGAGCCGTATTCGTCCATCCGGAGCGTCACGGTGGCGAGCTGCGTGAGACGCGGTCCGCCATCCGGATCGACCGCGGTGAATCGCGTCGTCCGCTGTCCTTTGATTCCGTTCTTGGCCTGCATGAAGACGGCAAGCCGGATGTCGGCCGGCAGGCGATACATCCCGCTCAGGTTCATCCCCCAGCCCCACGTCTGGTCAAGCGGGAACGGATCATCGTTCGGCGTCACGAAGTTCTGCTCGATCCAGCGATGGTTCTTGACGACAAACCCCGACGCCGAGGCCATCCATTTGCCTGCCAGCCGGCGGTTAATCGCCGCCTCGAACGTGTGGTATTTCTCGGTCGTGCCGGCGTTGACCTGCACGTTCTGGACGAACGCCGCCCCGCGAAAGGCCGCATCGTAGTCGTAGAGCGTCACCTTGCCGCCATCGTCGGCCGTGCTGAGAACGCCGTCGGGTCCCGGATCGCGACGCGTCAACGGGATGTTGAAGGCCGAGCGCGGCCGCAGGACGTTGATCCCGCCGAACGTGTAGGTGTCGATGCGCCGCCGGTAGACATAGCCCACCCGAGCGCCAAGGTTGTTCATCAATTCCTTCTCGAAGCTCGCCGTGGCCTCGGTCGTCAGCGGCTGGCGCAGGTCCGGGTTGACCTTGCGGTTGCTGGCGGCGGTGATCGAGATGAAGTCGGGACCGTTGAGAGCGAGGTTGACCTCACCCGGGTTGTACTTATGGTCGTTGTTCGGATCGGTCCAGCGGTAGGTGATGTCCGATTGGGAGTTGCCGTTGAAATTGCCCACGTCGGCGTCCCGGTAGAGGTCGCTGTACTGGCCGAAGCTCGCCTTCGCGACGGTGCCGTGGTTGATCTCCCACGACAGACCCACCCGCGGCGTTGCCCGCATCCAGGTCACGACGGGCACCGCGTTGAAATCGCCCGCGGGGAACAGTTGTGGGAACTGGGTGCTGCCCGGGTACCGCTGCGCCGGCACGAACGCGTCCTGCCGCTCGAGGCGCAGCCCGAGATTCGCCGTCAGGCGGTTCGAGAGGCGCCAGGTGTCCATCAGATACCAGGCCTGCACGTTGACGCGGTTGCGCGGCGACGCCGGGTAATTGTGGATGACGATCTCCGCCGCCTGCGCGTAGCCAAGTTCGGGGACGAGGTTGGCGGGAGTCTTGACCGTCGGCGTGTCGAAGATCAGCCGGTAGTTGCCGTGCGGGTGATCGAGGTTGCCCGTCCCGTGCAAATACCGATACCACGTGGCGCCGGTCTTCAGTTCGTGGCGCCCGCCGAACGATCCCGCAGGGAAGAAGCTGAAGCTGCCATCGATCTGCCAGTTGTCGCGCGGGCGCTGGTCCGAGATGTCGTGACCGCCGGTACTGAGACCGGTGGTGCGGTTGAACAGGCTCGGATAGTCTGGTCCGCGGTACTCGGGGGTGCGCATCGCGTTGTAATCCGCGAAGTAGCCGCCGTAGCCGCCGACGACGTTCACGAGCATGCGGTCGTTAATTGTGCTCTGCAGTTCGACCTTCTTCAACTGGGTCGGATCTTTGTAGTCACGCGTGGCCGAGAGCGGCCGGAAGCGGTTGCCGTCCCGCTGCGGCTCGGCCTTGTTCCCGTACTGCCAGACGCCGATCAGGCGGTTGTTCTTCGACATCTGCCACGACACCTTCCCGTTGTACTGGGCGAGCAGCGTGTTGTAGTCGTTGGCGAGCGGCTCATCACCCGTGAGATAAATCCCGTCGGGACCCGGCCCGGAGACCAGGCCCAGGACGCCGCCGTTGCGATGCTGGTTGCTGTATCCGCCATAGAACCACAGTCTGTCGCGGATAATGCGGCCGCCTAAATCGGCGGCAACGAAGTAGTGGTAGTTCAGATTCTCCGTATTACCGATACCCTGGGCGATCAGTGCCGGCGTCAGGTTGTTGCTCTGGGTCTGTTTGCCCTGATACGACCCCTCGTACTGGCCGTGGAACTGGTTGCCGCCGGACTTGAGGACGGCGATCATGTGCAGCCCGGGCGTGCCGACTTCGGCGCTGGTGCC
>JANOZI010000830.1:0-9760 GCA_031429375.1 Acidobacteriota bacterium
GCGATGTCGGTGGTGCCGCCGCCGATGTCGACGATCATGCTGCCCGCCGGCTCGGTGATCGGCAGGCCGGCACCGATCGCGGCCGCCATCGCCTCTTCGATCAGGTGGACTTCGCTGGCCTTGGCGCGATACGCCGAGTCCTTGACCGCGCGCTTCTCGACCTGCGTGATCTCCGACGGCACGCCGATGATGATGCGCGGGCGCACCCAGACGTTGCCGTTGTGCGCTTTCTTGATGAAGTACGTCAGCATCTTCTCGGTGACGTCGAAGTCGGCGATCACGCCGTCCTTCATCGGTTTGATGGCGACGATGTTGCCCGGCGTGCGGCCGAGCATTTCCTTCGCGCCGGTGCCGACAGCCTCGACCCGGCCGGTGACCTTGTTGACGGCCACCATCGACGGTTCGTTGACGACGATGCCGCGGCCCTTCGCGTACACGCAAGTGTTGGCCGTTCCCAGATCGATGGCCAAGTCAGTGGAAAGAAACGAGAGGAGCGAACCAAGACCCATTGTTTTGAAGAACCGTGCATTCCCGCCCGGCTTATTCGGCCTGGGCGATGCGAACCCCGTTTTTACCCGAATCCTTAACCTGGTACATCGCCATATCGGCTGCACGTACCAACTCTTCAGCCGAGGCTGCCACATCCGGTAACGTGGCGACCCCCACCGACGCCGTGAGCCGCAGGTTCAATCCGTTCCCCGCGAGGAACGGATGGGCTGCCAGTCGCTCTCGAACGCGATCTCCCACCGCCGCGGCACCTTCAGAACCGGTGTCGGGGAGGATGAGTGCAAACTCGTCGCCACCAAACCGCGCGACGACGTCCGTTTCACGAGCACACCGCCGAATTACGGCTGCCGCTTCGACCAGCGCCCGGCTGCCGGCCTGGTGCCCGTGGCTGTCGTTGATGCCCTTGAACCCGTCGAGGTCGAGGAACAGCAGCGAGAGCGGACGGCCGGAACGCGACGCCCGCTTGGCCTCGCGGCGCAGCACCTGGTTCAAGTACCGCGAGTTGTAGAGCTGCGTCAGGTCGTCGGTGACCGAAAGCGCTTCGGAGCGCCGCAGTCGCAACGCGTTGTCGAGCGCCTGGGCCGGCCCCTCGAGGGCCACGCCCAGCAACTGCCCCACCGCGGGCGTGAGGTGCGGCGGTTGCGACGATGCCTGGCGGTCGGTGACGACCACCGCGCCGACGGTTTGCGCGCGGCACCGGAGCGGCCACGCCAGCACGGCACCCGCGGCGCCCGTCGCACGCGGATCCTTGCGGAGATCCGCCGACGCCAGCTCGCGTCCGTGCCCCATGACCCAGCGCGCCACGCCAATGGCGGCGGGCGTTAACGCCGGCCCCATGCCCCGTGACGCCAGGCCCACGACTTGCCCGTCGAGATCCGCCGCGAACACTCCGCAGGCTGCCGCCTTGAACCATTCGTCGGCATATTCCACGACCAGCCCGCCGATGATTTCCGGATCGAGCGTGTCGTGTGCGGCGCGTAGCAGCGCCAGCACGGTCTCAGGCCGTTCGAGTCGGCCTTTGAGTGCGCGCTGGCTGCGACGCAGGCGAGCGGCCAGATCCGGACGGCGCGATCCGCCGTAAGTCATTCAACTGACTGAATATATCACTGAAGATGGTTCCGAACGAAGGTTCCGCACGAACGTTCCACACGAAGGTTCTAAACGAAGGTTCTTACGGTCGAGCCAGACCTCCGGAGGGACCCCCGTGGAACCCCCGTAAGGAACCCCCTAAGGCCCCCCGTGGGGAACCCTCGTGGGGAACCGCCGTGGGGAACCTTCGTGTTACGATCCACGTTTCCCAGAGGAACGTGAACGATGACGATGCTTGACCGGATGCGGCGACACAAAGCGTGGCTCAAGTGGAGCCTGGCGCTGGTTGTCCTGACCTTCGTGGTCTTTTACATCCCCGATTTTCTCACCACGAGCACGGGCGCGGCGCCCAGCGAAGTGCTGGCCGATGTCGAGGGCGAGCCGATTACCGTCGGCACGTTCAACCGCCGCTACCAGGCGCAGCTCACCAACTATCGCAACGCCTACGGCGGGCAGATGAACGACCAGCTGCTCAAGCAGCTCGGCATCGACAAGCAGATTCTGAATCAGCTGGTCGACGAAGAAGCCATGGTGGCCGAATCGCGCAAGCAGGGCATCAGCGTGAGCGACGTCGAGATCCGCGAGCGCATTCTTGCCCTTCCCGGCTTCCAGGAGAACGGCAAGTTCGTCGGCGAGCAGCGGTATCGCCAGATTCTGCAATTCCAGAACCCGCCGCTCACCACCAAGGATTTCGAGGCGAGCATGCGCCGCGCGCTGCAGATCGAAAAGCTGCGCACCGCCCTCACCGGGTGGATGTCGGTGACCGATCAGGATGTCGCCGCCGAATTCCGGAAGCGCAACGAGAAGGTCAAGCTCGAGGTCGTGCCGGTCACGCCGGCGGCGTTCAAGAGCCAGGTCACCGTGACCGACGCGGAGCTCACGCCGTACTTCGAAAAGGCGAGAGACAAATACCGCATCGCGGAGAAGCGCAAGATCAAGTACGCCGTGTTGAATGTCGACCAGGTGCGCCAGACGATCACGGTGCCCGAAGCCGAGGTCGCCGCCTTCTACCAGCAGAACCTGGCGCAGTATCAAACGCCCGCGCAGGTCCGCGCCAGCCATATCCTGTTCAAGCTCGAAGGCAAGGATGAAAAAGCCGTGCAGGCGACGGCGGAAGACGTCTTGAAGAGAGCGAAGGCCGGTGAGGATTTCGCGGCGCTCGCCAAGCAGTACTCGGAAGACGACAGCAACAACAGCAACGGCGGCGACCTCGATTACTTCGGCCGTGGCCGCATGGTGGCCGAGTTCGATGCCGCGGCCTTCGCGATGACGACCGGCGAGATCAGCAATCTCGTGAAGACCTCGTTCGGCTTTCACATCATCAAGGTCACCGACGCCAAGCCCGACAACACGCGGCCGCTGGCCGAGGTGCGCAAGGAAATCGAAGAGCAGCTGAAATGGCAGAAGGCGCAGGCCGAAGCTGAGCGCATCGCCAAGTCGCTCGAAGCCACCACCAAGACGCCGGCCGATCTCGAGAAGATGGCCAAGGAGCGCGGCCTGACGGTGATCGAGACCGGACTGTTCCTCGCCGACCAGCCGATCGGCGGGCTCGGCCCGCAGCCCGAGATGGCGCAGCGCGTCTTCGCGACGAAGGAAGGCGAAGTGACGCCCGCGCTGCGAGTCGCGGCCGGCTGGGCGTTCGCCACGGTCACGGGGCGGCAGGACGCCTACGTCCCCGCGCTGGCTGAAGTGAAAGAGAAAGTGCGCGACGACCTGTCAATGGAAAAAGCCGCGGAGCTCGCCAAGACGCGGGCCGCCGCCCTGGCCGCCGACCTCAAGGCCGCCAAGGATTTCACCGCCGCCGCCAAGCGCGTCGGGCTCGAAGTGAAACCGACCGAGCTCATCGCCCGTGGCGCCGCGATTCCGGACATCGGGGTGAGCGAAGCGATCGACGAGGCGGCCTTTGCGCTGCCGGTGGGCGGTGTGTCAGACGCCATCACGACGCCGACCGGCACCGCCATCGTGCGCGTCGCCGAAAAGGTTGGGGTCACCGACGCGGAGATCGAAGCCGGCAAGGATCAGCTGCGCGACGAGCTGGTCAACCAGCGCCGCGATAAGTTCTTCGGCGCCTACATGCAGAAGGCGAAGCTCACGCTCAAGATCAATATCCGGCAGGACACGCTCGCCCGCGTCATCGGCTCCTGACCGAGGGGTCTGACCCTTCGCGGCATTACCTTACAAACACGTAAGGCATGTGCGCGAGCACCTGGCCGGAGCGGAACAGCCGCGACGGGGCGAGCAGCGCCGCGAGGGCGCGCCGCTCGCGCGGGCCGAGCAGCTGGATGACAGCGTCGGCCGTATAGGTCTCTTTCATGCGGCCGACCGGCGACTGCAGCTGCTCCGCCAGCACTTCGTAGAAACTGCGGTGCGGCGGGTAGACCACCAGGTTGACCTCTTCGTCGGCCGGAATGCGCGCCCGCTGCTTCGCCAGCCCAATCGCCGTATACAACCCGCCAAGCTCGTCGACCAGGCCGAGCTCGCGCGCCTGCTCACCCGTCCAGACCCGGCCCTGCCCGACTTCGTCGATTTTTTCCGGCGTCATATGACGGGCCGTGGCCGCGCGCTCGACGAACTGGTCGTACACCGCCTGCATCGACTCCTGGATCTTGGCGCGCTCGTCGGGCGTGAACCGCCGGTCGGGCGAGTTCATCTCGGCGCGCTTCCCGGTGCTGGTCGCTTCGATGTTCGCGCCAATCTTGTCGAGCGTGCCCGTGGTCACAAACTTCCCGGTATAGACGCCGATCGATCCCGTCAAGGTGCCCGGCTGCGCAACGATGGCGTCGCCGGCGAGGGCGATGTAGTAGCCGCCCGAGGCCGCCAGGTCCGACATCGACACGACGATCGGCCGATCCTTGTCGCGCGAGATCGACAGCTCGCGCCAGATCACATCCGACGCGGTCGATGAGCCGCCCGGACTGTCGACGCGAAGCACGATGGCCTTGATCGAGCGGTTCGCGCGGGCCTCGCGGATGTATTCGACGAGCGAATCAGACCCGATCACCGGGCCGTTCAGCGGATCGTAGCCGCTGCCGCCGGAGTTGATCACCCCGACCGCGTTGATCACGGCGATAGTCGAGCGGCGGCTGACCCCGGCCGCGGCCCACGACACCGCCGCGTAGTCTTCGGCGTTCATGTAGTCGTCTTCATCGGCGAGATCCGACTCGAGGTCGTCGAGCTCGTCTTCGTACGCCACGTCGTCGATCAGCCCGTGGCGCAGCGCGTCGGCCGGCTGGAACGGCCCCTGATCGATCAGCGCGCGCACCTCGTCTTCGCGCTTCTTGCGGCCGTCGGCGATGCTGCGGACCAGCTGCTGATACTGGCTGCGGTTGAGCGACTCGCTCATCTCGCGATGGGCCGGCGTAAAGTGTTTCTCGAGGTAGGTGTTGACCGCGGTCTTGTAATCGCCGACATGCAGGAAGTCCGGATACGTGCCGATCCAGTCGAACGTGCCGCGCAGGAACACTTCATAACTGGCGATGCCGGTCAGGTCCAGCGAGGCCGAGGGCAGCAGGTAGACATGATCGGCTACCGAAGCGAGGAAGTATTCACGGTCGCCCGCGTACTCGAGCCAGGCGTGGACGAACTTTCCGCTCCGCTTGAAATCGCCGAGCGCCTCGCGCAGCTCCTGCACCTTCGCCCAGAAAGGTGAGTTGAGGCCACCGGGCTTGAGCAGGATGCCGCTGATGCGCCGGTCGGTCTTGGCCTTTCGGATCAACTCGACATACGCGCGGATCGTCAGGTCGTCGCCCGCGCCGAACACGATCGCGGGCAGCACTTCCGGAAGGTCGCCGCCCGGCCGCAGCACCAGGGTGGTGTGCGCGGCGACGTCGGGCTCGGACCCGACCGCGAAATACAGGACGAGCATCGCCGTCAGCGAGGCGAGCGTCGCGACCAGCAGGAACCCGAGGACGAACCTGACACCACGTTTCACTCGATCAGTATAGACCCCCCTTCGCGAAAGCTACGGGGGGAAGCCCGCGTGTCGCCTCGACTCCGCTCGGGGCTCTGTCGAGGGCTCGTACCAGTTACGACGGGTTGATCGAGCCGAACAGCACGAGCCGCGCCGCTTCGCGAAGACCGCGGGCGGTGAACGGCTTCTCGAGAAACGCCGCACCTTCTTCGAGCTCCGCGCGATTCTCGAACAGCTGGTCGCTGAAGCCGGTCTGGTACAGCACCTTGATGGCGGGAAACCGCTGCCGCACGTGGTCCGCCAGCTCGTGCCCTTGCATGTCGGGCATCGCGAAATCGGTGACGAGCAGGTCGACGTTGCCGTCGTGCTCGCTCAGCTTCCGCATGATCTCGGGGCCGCCGCTGGCCATCAGCAGCTGGAAATTTTCGCGCTGCAAAATTCTCGACAACACGTCCAGCATCATCGGATCGTCGTCCACCACCGCCACGGTCTTTGTGACGCCGAGTGGTTTCAGCTCGACCTGGGGCGGCGTGGGCCGCGACTCGTTCTGTTCCGGCGACGTCAGCGGATTCGAGGTCAATGGGATGTCGGGAATAGCCATCGGCACGGCCGGGCGCGCGACGGCCTCTGGCGCCCCCACCAATGCCGCCGCCGTTGCCGCAGGCGCGGCCGGGGCGATCGGCTTGCGCCGAGCGGGCAGATCGACGTTGAAGGCGTGGGGCAATTCGCCGTGTCCGACGGCGCCCCACAACTGGTTCAGCAGCCGTTGCGGCAAGCCAATATCGACGCCGGCGACCAGTACCTCAGTGCACAGCGATTCCAGCTCGCGAATGCGACCGAGCAGCTGTGCTTGATTCAGTTCTTCTTCCACAAATCTTGATGCCGACCAAACACGGCCGCCCGATCCGGACGAGCCGCCGAAAAAACTTACAGCCATACTATCCCCATCCTGGTATCCCCATCCTGCATCCCCAGGGTGTTACCCCACAAAACCGTCGTCGTTCAGCCGTGTAATCGACCGCCTGACCAAAGAGAGCGCCTTTCTTCAATAGACGGCCATGGAATCCGAATCTCTCATCAGTTCCGTAAACAATTTTCGCGCTCGGCCGTCAACGTCCTTGTGCTGGCACCAAACCGTCCCGATAATCGGGCCGGCCTCGGCATTACGGCGTGAATTATCAACGGTTGCTCCTCGACCACCTGTCTGTGGTGGATCAAATCGTACGGACAACCGGGCGGCGCCGGCAGTTATCGGCGCCGGAGCTCGAAGATTTTTCCGGGTTCATCCGGCTGCGGCTGATTGAGAACGACTACGCCGTTCTGCGCAAGTTCCAGAACCGCAGCAGCATCTGGACCTACCTGTCGGCGGTGATCGAACGGCTGTCGCTCGACTACTGCGCCGACAAGTGGGGACGATGGCGCGCCTCTGCCATGGCGGAGCGTCTGGGCCCGGCTGCGGTCGTGCTGGAACGCCTGGTATCGCGCGACGGCCACACCCTGGATGAAGCGCTCGAAATCATTCGCAGCAGTCACAGTTTCGGCCTGGCCAGGACCGATTTGTTGACAATATGGGCGCAATTACCGAAGCGCGGACGTACCACCAACGTCGGCGAAGAAGCGGCCGCGACGGTTCCGTCGCCGCGCACCGCCGATGAACGGGTCGACGCCATCGAATTGCACGAGAAAATCGAGCGGATTGGCGGGGCGCTGCAGGCGTCACTCGATGAGCTCTCCGCGCAGGAGCGCGTGCTGCTCGCGCTGCGATTCGATCAGGACATGTCGATGGTCCAGATCGCCAGACTCACCGGCAGTTCGGTGCCGACGCTGCATCGCCGCCTCGACAAAGCGGTCAGGCTGTTGCGGGCCTCTTTGGCGCGCTCGGGGCTCGAGCGGCACGAAATCATGGGGCTAATCGGGCACCCGTCGATTGTGCTCGCTCCCCTGCTGCGGGCGGAGGTTGAGAAATTTCTCGGGCCCGTCCGTCTATACAAGCGAGATGGATAGTTCAAGCGCCAAAAGCTGCCCGGAACCGGAAGTTCTGGCGGCTTACGTCGATCACGGCCTGAGTCTGGCCGAGCGGGCGAACGTCGAGCGCCATCTCGCCTCGTGCCCGCCTTGCATTGACATGGTGGCCGGGGTGGTGAGAACGGTCGAGGCTGTCGCAGCGTTCCTGCCCGTAGGCGATGTCGCGGTGGGGCCTGCCTCCCGCGCCGGCCGTCGAACGGTCGCCGGCATGCTGACCGCCGCGGCCGCCGTGTTTGTCGTGCTGGCTGCGCCCGCGCTGTTGCGGCCGTGGCTGGATCGCGACATGGGGCTCGTGAGTCTTGCTGATTCTGTCGAAGGCGAACGATCGGTCCTTGGTCGGCTGACCGGGGGGTTCCCGCATGCCCCACTGGGTGTGCCATCTGCTGGGGGGCAAGGTGGCCAGGCCGCCGAGGCCGATCGTATCGTCTTAGCTGCCGGCAAGATTCGCGAGTCCTTCGGGACGCGTGACACCCCGTCGCGATTGCACGCGCTCGGCGTGCAGCAGCTGCTGGCCGGCCGCTACGACGATGCGGCGGCGTCGCTCCTGGCAGCGGCGCGCGAACAACCGAACAACGCGCGCTATCTGAGTGATGTCGCGGCCGCGCAACTCGAGCGCGCCCGGCTGGGCCTGCGGCCCGACGATCTACCGCGCGCGCTGGCGGCGGCCGAGCGGGCGCGGCGGCTGGATCCGTCGCTGCACGAAGCCTGGTTCAATCGCGCGCTTGCGGCCACGGCGTTGTCGCTCAACAGCGAGGCGAAGCAGGCGTGGACCGACTACCTCGCTCGAGACAACTCGTCGCCGTGGGCCTCGGAGGCACGCCGGCAGCTCGAAGCGTTGTCGAAGCCGACACCGGCGGCGGCGTGGGCCGGCATCGAGGGGCGGCTAGGCGGTGCGATCGATGCGGAGCTGGCGGATGAAGCCGTGCGCGCGCAGATGACCGAAGCGCGCAACTTTCTTGAACACGAATTACTGCCGCAATGGGCGGCGGCAGTCGAAGCCGGCCGTGACGCGTCGCGCGAGTTAAGTGGAATTCGAAACCTCGCCGACGCGTTCGCGCGCATTGGCGGCGACTCGCTTTACCGGGATGCCGTCGCGGCCATCGATTCCGCGAACGCTCGCGGCAGCAATGCGACGCTGGGGTTGGCTCGCGCCCATGCCACGTACGCACAGGCTGCGGCCTTGTTTGCCGAAGACAGATTCGCGGACGCGGCGCCAGGGATGACCGCGGCTCGAACCCAGTTCGAATCTTCGGGCACCCGGTTTGCGACGCGCGCGGCGCTTGATCTGGCCGCCATTGCGTACGTCAGAAGTAACTACGACGCCGCGACCAGTGCGCTCGCACAGATCCGCTCGGCCGCTGTTGCAAACGGACACGCGTATATCGCCGGCCGCGCCGCGTGGTTTCAAGGCCTGATCGCGTTCGCCCAGGGACGGCTCGCAGATGCTGAGGCCGACTACGAAGACACGCTCTCGACCTTCGAGCGGATGGGCGACGCCGAGCAGGTCGCGGCGGCCCACCCGCTGTTGGCCTCGCTCTATTTCTATCTTGGCGACGCCACCAATGAATGGCGCCATCGCACCGCCGCGCTCCAGGGTCTCTCGATCTCGCGCTCACCCCGATTCAAGCATGGCTTGATGGTGACGGCTGCGATGTCTGTCCGCGCCCAAAGCCCGGAAACCGCGCTTTCGATGTACGACGTTGCCGTTACCAATGCGCGGGAATCGGGACGGGAAGCCGCGATCGTCGACGCACTTGCCCAGCGCGGTCAGACGCTGTTGGCTGTCGGCCGAACGTCGGAAGCGGCCGATGACCTGGACGATGCACGCCGGCACCTCGCCAAGCTGCCGGACGAGTCATTCCGCCGTCTTCTCGAATTACCGGTCTTGGCCGCCGAGAGCGATCTCAAGCGCACCCAAAGTCCCGCCGCAGCAGCGACGGCAGCGAGCCGCGCGATCGAAACAATCGAGCAGCGCGGCGACCGAACGCGGTTACCACAGTTTTATCTAAGGCTGGCGAAGGCCAATATCGCCTGGGGGCATCACGCGGATGCCGAGGCCGCACTGGCCAGCGGCATCAACGCGTTTGACGAACAGCGCGCATCTCTGATCGATGAAGGCCGGATCGCAGCGACTGATGAATCCTGGCAATTATTCGAGACGTCCGTGCATCTGTCGATCAAGAAGGGCGATTATCCGCGCGCGTTTGCCATGGTTGAGCGAGCGCGGGC
>JANOZI010000831.1:0-2328 GCA_031429375.1 Acidobacteriota bacterium
ACCGCGATGTGGTTGTCGAAATAGCGGAGGATGTCATCGCTGTCGGTCCGCTCAGGCGTGGCGGTGAGGCCCAGCAGTTCCCGGCGTCGTAGGGCACCCCTTTCAGGGGTGCCGGGGAACAAGTGCTCCAGCAACCTCCGATACGTCGGCGCCGTCGCGTGGTGGAACTCGTCGACGATCACAACGTCAAAGGCCTTGGGGTCGAGGTCCTCGAGATCCAGTTGAGCCAGGCCCTGCACCGACGCGAACACGTGCCGCCACTCATCGGGCCGATGCCCATCCACGTAGAGCTCGCCAAAGGCGCCGTCTCTCAGCACCTGACGGAATGCGCCGAGGCTCTGGCGAAGAATCTCCTGCCGATGCGCCACAAAGAGCAGGCTCGGGTCGCCCATCTCCTGTCGGAGTCGCTTGAAGTCGAGCGCCGACACGATCGTTTTTCCCGTACCCGTGGCCGCTACCACGAGGTTGCGATGCCGATGATGACGGGTGCGTTCGACGGCGAGCTTCTCGAGCATCTCGCTTTGGTGTGGCCAGGGCGTGACGTCCAGGAAGTGTAGGGGCGGGTCTTCAGGCCCGCCCGATCCTGGTCCGGCCAAAGCGCTGTCCAGTCGTGCGGCGTCTCTAGTTGAGTCGTAGTCTTCGTATTCCGGGCTCTGCCAGTAGCTGGCGAACGTGGCGTCGAACTTCTCGAGAATGTCCGGCGAGGTGACTTCCGACAGGCGGACGTTCCACTCCACGCCATCGATCAGCGCAGACTTCGAGAGATTGGACGAGCCGATGTAGGCGGTGGAGTAGCCGGTGGCGCGGCGGAACATCCAGGCCTTTGCGTGAAGGCGGGTGGACTGCGTGTCGTACGACACCTTCACCTGCGCGCCGAGCGACACGAGCCAGTCGAGCGCCTTGCGTTCGGTGGAGCCGGTGTAGACCGTGGTGATGACGCGCAAGGGCCGCCCGGCGCGGCAGTGCGCGCGGATCTGATCTTCGAGCACGCGGATGCCGTGCCAGCGTACGAAGGCGCAGAGCAGATCGATGGAGTCGGCAGATGGAATCTCGTGCGCCAGCGCGTGAGCGAGCGACGGTTCGCCGCGAGCGTTGACGAGGAGGTCTGAAGCAGACAGCGGCACCAACGGCGCGACGATGTCGCGATCGTCGGCGAGCGCTCCGGTGATCGGCTGAATGGATCGGAGTTGCTCTGGCGGGATCTCGACGATATTGTCGCGGTTCCCGTAGGGCACCGCTTTAGCGGTGCCGGTGAGCAATCGGATGATGTCGTTCGCGATTTCGGCTTGCTTTGCGGCTCGGCCCTCCTGCGGAAGATCCTTCAGTGCGCGTGCCAACAGGCCTTCGACATGCCGCGCGAGCGTAGCGTGCGCCTCGGCTGGATCAACATTCTCCCTGACGACGCGTGCTGCTGCGGGATCGAACCGGAGAAGCCGCGCCTGGAGGCCGGCCGTAATCAGGCGCTCATAGAGTCCGAAGGGAAGGTCATCGTCCTGGTCCGGCATGGGAGAGCCGCGCCAGCATACCGGAGTGCGCACGTTCTGCGTACCCCGGTTTCTGCGTGGTCGCGGCCGAAGTGTCGGCTAGCTGCCCAAGATCTGTTTGAGTTTAGTGCTCACACGGCGAGACGCAGTGATTCGCTGAAGCAGATCGATGCAGTGCGAGTCATCGAGTGCGCCTTGATAGACCACGCTGCCTTGGTTGTAGAGGGCAATGAATTCATCGCGGCCAACTTCACGTTCTCCGGCAGTGCCCGCATCGATCACTGTATCGACCGGAAGGAAACCGTACGAACCCTTGGCGATGTGGACCAGATCACCGGGAAACGGATGGTGTTCGTGCTTGGCCCTCTCCGATGTGGTGAGAATGTAGATCAGCGGATCATCGTGGGCCGAGTTGCTCAGGATAACTATGCACTTTGTCACTTGTCTACCGCGTTGCGGCAGTCTGGATACGAAGCGCCCGTCGTCCGGCTCGTTGCAACGCATCAGCGAAGTCGCGGTCTTCCTGTTCGCAGGAGACGAACCCGCTCATCGCCTTCACATCGTCAGGGGCATCTTCAAAGAAGTACTCGTAGGGAAGGGCTGTGCTGCTGCCCGGCGATCGTCCGGCATCGGCTCGCAGGTAGGCGCGATGCCTGTGTGTGAGGTCGACCAGGTCCCGCGCGCGCGTCTGGCCAAACTCCTTGACGACCGACGCGAGGGCTTCGACTTCAGATTCCGAGAACACACTGAGGTCCGGAGTCCCTTTGGCCCTGAGCACCGGATACCGACGAAATGCGCGGTGGACTTCGAGCCGTTCGAGAGCGTGCGCGCGCGGCTCATCGGC
>JANOZI010000832.1:0-3526 GCA_031429375.1 Acidobacteriota bacterium
GGCCGCACCTGGTTCTGCTCGCCGTAGATCCAGGTGATGAACAGCATCTGCATGGCGCCGCCGCGGTACCAATTGCCCTGCTCCCAGTAGCGGCCGACCTTGCCGACACCGGCGCCAAAGCCCTGGACGTTCATCGCCGCAAATCCCGGATGGCCGAGCGAGGCGACCGCCGGTTGCCATTCCGCCGTAGAGGAGCATCCGGTCGTGCCCAGCTTGCCGTTCGACCACGACTGCTTGGTGAGGTAGTCAACCGTCTCGTAGCCGTCGGTGATCGGTGCGCCCAGAATGTCGTAATGGCCTTCGGAGAAAAAATGGCCGCGCTCGTTCTGCCCGACGTAAGCATAGCCGCGCTTGATGGCGGCAAGAATCGTGGTCATGTCGGCCGGCACGCCGTTGCGCACGTCCCAGAAGTTGAAGTTGTACGGGGTCTTGACGAACACGATCGGCACCTTTCCAGCCGCATTTTTCGGCCGGTAGATATCCGTCGCCAGCCTCACGCCGTCTTTCATCGGGATCATCACCCGCCGTTCGACGACGGCAATGTCCTGGAGCTCGGCCTCGAGGTCTTTGCGGTGCTGTTGCTCCGCGAGCGTGAGCGTGGCTTGTTGCGCTGACGGCAAGGCAAAAGGCAAAAGGCAGAAGGCAAAAACAACCAACCAAGTTCGTCGCATCTCAGCTCCCCTGCTTTCTGCTTTTGCCTTCTGCCTTCTGCCCTACTTCTCCGGCACCCGTTCGTACATCGCGAACGTGATGTTCGTCGTCTTGCCCGAGCCATCGTCGCGGTAGTACATGACGCCGAGCGAATTCCGATCCTTCGACAGGATGTTGTACAGCACCTGCGTGACCTTGCCATCACGCTTGTTGGTGATGACGCTGATCTGATCGTTGACCTTCGTCACGGCGCTGGTCTGGCCGGCGGCCTGCCCGGTGACCGGCATGTCTTTGCCGTCGAACTCGGTGGTGTACCACCATGAGGTTTTGCCGCCAGTCGGGCTGGAGGATTCAACCGTCACTTTCATGCCATTCGCGCCAGACGGCTCGTAGGTCATGATGTTCACGCCCGCATCCTGCTTCAGCTTCCACTTGCCGAAGCGCGGGTTCTTGGGCTGCGCTCCGACGCCGGCGGTCATCGCCAGTACCACCGCCATCACGCCAAGGATTGCAATTCGCTTCATCCGTCGTTCCTCCAGATTCCCCTTCGTCGAGGACGGCTAAGTATATCCAGTCCCCTGGAGACTAGCCCACCTTCCGGAGGATAGCGGCGGCCTCGCGCTGGTCAACGTCCTTGATCACCGTGACGACCAGCCACTGCCCCCTTTGCTGGAGCGCCGCCAAGGTCGGGCCCTGGACGTACATCACAAGGAAACTGCCGCTGGGCGCGGCCGCCGGGGCCGGCCCGTCCAGCGGCACGTAGCGGGTACGGGCCAGCAGCTCCTGCCGCGAATGCTTGATGGTGTAAAACCGCCACTTCGCACTCGCGTCGTCGAGATCGTCGGCGAAGTAGTAGGCGGGGGCCGGTGCCTGGTCGAACAGGTACTGGGCAACGTCGCGAAACGCTACCGGATCGTAATAGAACGCCGAGCGAAACTTGTAGTGCGTGAAGTAATCGAAATAGAACTCGCCGAACTGAATCGGGATCGCAAGCAAAGCGAGCAGCGCGGCGACGCGGACCATACGGTGACGTGCCTGCCACATCAACCCGAAACCCATCGCGCTGATGAGCGCGGCAAACGGAATCATGTAGAGGGCTCGCTGCACCATGTCGGGCTCGCCTTTGAGCGCCGCTGGAACCGGCGCCGTCAGAAACCCGGCCAGCAATACCCAGTGAAAACCCGTGGGATCACGGCGGCGCCACAACACATACAGCCCGGCCGGGAGCCACACCGCCACTGGCAATAAGAACATCCCGGTCCTGGCGGTTGAGGTCGTCATGCTCGGGCCGCCGCGCACGAACAACGTCACGGGATTGAAATAGCTGACGTAAGTAGCGGCCGAGCGGCGCGCCGACTGCGCCATCGCCGCCACACCCGTCGTGCGTGGGCGCGCGTCCTGTTCCACACTCGGCATGCTGTAGCGGGCGACGGTCTCGCGCACCATCTGCGGATTCATCCATAGCCACGGGATCAGGACAACGAGAGGCAGCGCGAAACCGATCGTCGCGACAGCGGCAGGCTTGGTGAAGCCACGACCCGTGCGGTAAAAGACCAACCACGACAGCGCGAGATAGGTCGGCATCATCGCCCACGAGGCGATGTAGCTGTAGCAGGCGAGGCCGAGCAGCACGCCGCCGGCCGCCGCGAACACGACACGACCGGTCTGAACGAACGAGACCAGACACCACAGCCACGCCAGTACGAACGGCAGCGGGCAGATGTAGTCGAGCGCTTGCCGGCTCAGAATCAAATGGGCCGGCGCGAGTGCCAGCACCAGTGCCGCTACGATCGCCTGAAGCCGGTTGCTTAACAGCCGCATGGCCACGAGATACATCAGCAGCGGGCTGACCACGCCGCCGAGGAAGGCGGCCGGCGCGCGAACGGCGGCCTCGGAAAACGGCAGCACCTTGACCGCAAGCGCGGTCAGATAGAACAGAAACGGCTGATACCAGGTATCGCCCCAGGGCTGCGCTTTCTCGCCCAACGGGTCCGCCAGGTTCACGAACAGCGGCAGCAAATCGCCGCGCAGGTTGCGGCCGGTCCGCGCAATCGCCTCGGCCACGACGCCGAAGTGCGCCTCGTCGCCGCCGAGGTACACCGGTGTCGCAGACAGGTCGTAAAAATAGAGGGCGGCAACGACGCCGAAGATCAGGACGGCAGCAATCCTGAGCGCGGTCGACGAACCAGTCGAAGGGGAAATGGCAGTCAGGGCTATAGGTTACGCAACCCCGTGCGGCCGCGCCATCTTTTCAGGACGGACCCACTGATCGAACTGTTCGGGGGTGACGTGCCCCGACTTCACGGCCGCCTCGCGCAGGGTGAGGTGCTCGCGATGCGCCAGCAGCGCGATCGCGGCGGACTTTTCGTAGCCGATGTGCGGCGTGAGCGCGGTCACGAGCATCAGCGACTGCTCGACGTGCTCGCGGATGCGATCGCGATCCGGCTCGATGCCCCGCGCGCAGTGCTGATCGAACGACACACAGGCGTCGGCCAGCAGCCGGACCGACTCCAGCACGTTGTGGAGGATGACCGGCTTGTAGACGTTCAGCTGGAACTGGCCCTGCGAGTTTGCGAATGCCACGGCATGGTCGTTGCCAAACACCTGCACCGCCACCATCGTCAACGCCTCGCATTGGGTGGGGTTGATCTTGCCCGGCATGATCGACGACCCCGGCTCGTTTTCAGGCAGGCGGAGCTCGCCGATGCCGGCCCTTGGACCTGAGGCGTACAGCCGCACGTCGTTGGCGATTTTCATCAGTGCACCGGCCAGGCCGCGGAGCGCACCGCTCGTCGCCGCCAGCGCGTCGTGCGCCGATAACGCCGCCGCGTGGTTGCGCGTCACGTGAAACGGCAGGCCGGTTTCCTTCGCGAGG
>JANOZI010000833.1:0-14549 GCA_031429375.1 Acidobacteriota bacterium
GGCTTCTCGGTGGGTCGTTGCGGCTTGCGGACTTCCACTCCGGCGCGGGTGCCGCGCCGGGGGCCCGGTTCCACCCCGGCGCGGGTGCCGCGCCGGGGGCCCGGCTGGGGCTTGGGGCTTGAGGCTTCGGGCTTGGGGCTCGGGGCTGGGGGCGGGGGGCTTGAGGCCTGGGGCGTGGGTTTCGAGGCTCGGGGCATGGCCCTCCGAAGTATCAGCCCTCAAGCCTCAAGTCTCAAGCTTCAAGTCCACCGGTCCCTGTTGAGATGGCTGTATGATCCCACCGTGACTGAAACCCCCGCGAGCGGATCGCGCCCAACGACCGCCAGCGGGGCGCGCCAGGCGCCGCGAGACGTCGTCGAGCTCAGGGCGCTGGCCGAGCGACAGCCGGAACTGGCGCCGGCGGCGGCTCTCCAGATTGGATTGATCGAAGCGGTCCGCCGCGTCCAGGGCCGCCTCACCACGCCGTGGATCGAGGCGAGCACGGAATCACTCGTTGCGCGGCTGGCCGCGGGCCGGCCGCTGCTCGATTTCGAGCTGGTCGCGTTCGAATGGAACGACGTGCGCCTGCTGATCCGGCAGATCGCCGACATCCTCCGCCGCCACGACGCCGTCGACGGCGACACGTCGCTGGCGCTGCACGCGGTCGGGCGCAGCGCCGAGTTGCCCGACACGATGCGGCATTGGTTCCAGTCCGAGCCGCTGCCGCCGATCGAAATGCTGGACGAAGTATTGAGCTGGGCGGCGCGCCCCTATCTGCAACGAACCGTCGAAGTCCTGCAGCAGCGCGTCAGCCTCGACGAATGGAAGCGCCGCACCTGTCCGATGTGCGCAACCGAGCCCGACTTCTCGGTAATCACCTCGAGCGGGGCGCGCCTGCTGGTGTGCGGACGCTGCCACGTGCGGTGGCCGTTTGACCCGATCGCGTGCCCGTACTGCGGCAACGACGATCGGCGGACGATCAAGTCGATGGCGACGGCCGACGGCGTCTATCGCGTGATGATTTGCAAGCCGTGCGGGCGCTACATCAAGGCGCTCGACGCCAGGCGCGCGTCGCGGCCGTTACTGCCCTATGCGGATTCGATTATGACGCTGCCGCTCGATGCAGCAGTGATGCAGGCCGGAAAATAACCAAGAACAAATTCGCAATAACCAAAGAGTGCCTTTGGTTATTCGCAATTGGTTATTCGTTATTCGTCTTGCTGCTGCTGTGATTGATTCTGGAATTCGCCTTCGAGCAGCGCCTTGGTGCGCGTGCTCATCCAGTTGAACAAGTGGCGGGTTTCCCAGAAACGGCTGGCGTTGGTCTTGGCGCCGAGCACCACCACCGCGACCTGCTGGCCCGACTGCGGCAGCCGCAGCAAGGTGGCGAGGCAATAGCCGGAGCGGTTGATGAAGCCGGTCTTGCCGGCCACCACGTCGATGTCGCCGGTCTTGACCAGTTGATTCGTGCTGTTGGCGCTGATGGTGCGATTGCCGAAGTGGGTGGTGTACGACGACTTGCGCATGATGCCCGTGACGCGCTCGTCCGCCGATGCGTATGAAATCAAGCGGGCCAGGTCGAACGCGGACGAAACATTTTCGGCCAACAGTCCCGACGGATCGGCGTAGTGGGTGTTGTCGAGGCCGAGCGCATGGGCCTTCTCGTTCATCTTCTGGATGAAGCCTTCGGAGCCGAACGGCGAGATACGCGCGAGGGCACGCGCCGCGGCGTTGTCGGAGCCGACGAGCAGCAGGTTCAGCAGTTCGTCGGCGGTGAGCTGGAAGCCGATCCGCAGATAGGTCGTCGACGCGTGCGAGACGTCTGAATTCTGCACCGTGACGGGCGTTGACAGGGCCGCGCCGCTTTCCAGGAACACGAGTGCGGTCATCACCTTGGTGATGCTCGCGATGGAGCGCTGGTCCTGCGCGTGGTCTTCCCACAACACTTCACCGGTGACGGGGTTGTAGATGATGGCGGCTTCGGCGCGCACATCCGGCACTTCGCGCCCGAACTGGTCAACGCGGAAACGCGGGGTCTGTATTTCGCGCAGCTCGCGCGCGCGGGCGGCGGCGCGGGCCGTCGCCAGTTGCGCGCGGCGGTGGCGCGCACTCGTCGCGGAATACGCCGGCTTCTTCGGGGAAGACGCCGGCTTCTTCTTTCCACTCGTGGCGCGAGCAGGAGTCTTGGTGGCTCTGGGGGCCGCCACGGCCGCTTGCGCAAACGACGGCACCGGCACAGCAACCCAAGTTGCTGAGACTAGCGTCATACACACGAGCAGTTTCGTGAAGCGGTTTGGCTTCGCCATTGTCAACTTGACGGCATTGTAACCGCACTATCTCCAAGAATCAATAGGGTTTATCTCCATTCGGGTCGACTGGAAACCCTAATGGACCGGCCCTCTGCTGCCGAGTACCTCGTCCTTCGCCAAACGAATCGCAGCCAGCCCGGCCGTTCGTTCACTGACAAAGGGGCACCCCTGAGGACTCTCTGTTTAGCCCTGTAGCGATCGCGTTAGCCCTGTAGCAGATCGCGTCGCTGCTCCTATTGACATTCGATAGGAACTCGTATCGAATGCCGATAGGAGCACCCAGTGCCGACTGCGCGAACGACCCTTCTCCAGGGCACCTTGGACCTGTTGATTCTGAAAGCCCTGGCCACCGGCGCGCTGCACGGCCTTGGCGTGTCACGCCGCGTCGAGCAGATCACCGGCGGCACGTTCGCGGTGCAACCCGGCTCGCTGTTCCCGGCGCTGCATCGTCTCGAGGAGGCCGGCTGGCTGACGTCGAAGTGGCAACCGTCGGAAAACAACCGGCGGGCCAAGTACTACGAGATCACCCGCGCGGGGCGAACGCAGCTGGGCCAGGAAACGGCGCAGTGGAACCGCATCGCGCTGGCGATGGCCCGCGCGCTCGAAACGTAGGCACGCCATGTCCCGACTTGGCAGCCTGCTCCGAAATCTCGCTCACCGGGACCGCGTCGACCAGGATCTGGATGACGAAGTGCGGGCGGTTTACCTGCTGCTGGTCGACGAAAAGATCCAGTCGGGCCTGTCGCCCGATCAGGCGCGCCGTGCCGCCACGCTGGAGCTCGGCCTGGTCGAATCGGTGAAGCAGCAGGTCCGCGATGAACGCGCCGGCGCCTACGCCGATGCCTTCTTCAAGGATCTGCGCTACGCGGCGCGGATGTTGCGCAGCAACCGCGGGTTCACGCTCGTCATCGTGCTGTCGCTCGGCGCGGGCATCGGCGCCAACGCGGCGATTTTTTCGGTGGCCAACGCCGTGTTGTTGCGGACGCTCGCAGTTCCGGAGCCCGAACACCTCTACATGGTTCGCTATCAATCACGGCTGACCATGGCACCGCGGTTTTCGTATCCGTTCTTCGAACAGTTGCGTGCCGGATTCCCACAGGCCAGCGGCATGGCCGCAATGAGCCGCGTCGCGCGGGTCCGCGCCCGCCTGCAGTCGGGCGAGCCTGACCCGGCGAGCATTCAGCTGGTGTCGGGAGAATTCTTTGGCGTGCTCCGGCTGCAGCCGCAGCTCGGGCGATTGCTCTCGCCCGAGGACAATCGCACCGTCGGCGGTCATCCCGTGACGGTGATCAGCTACGCGTACTGGCGGCGCAAGTTCAACGGTGGCGCGGATGCCATTGGCCGCGAGCTGACGTTCAACGGCGCGCTGTTCACGATCGTTGGGGTGGCGCCTTCCGGGTTCGACGGCGTCTGGCTCGAGTCGCCGGTCGACGCGTGGATTCCGGCCATGATGCAGGCCGAGGTCCGCTACACGCAGAGTTTCAGCGCGGAGAACGCAGACATGCTGAAGCCGTGGGTGCCGCAAGACGGCCTCCGCTGGCTCGAGCTGGTGCTCCGCGCCGATCGCACGGATGGCCCGGAGGTCGTCGCCTTGAACGCCGGGTTGCGACCGATCCTGCTCCAGCAGGCCGATCGCGTCGCTGATCCCGCCGAACGGCAGTTGACGCTCGATCGCAGCTTGAAGATCGAGCCGTTCGCACACGGATCATCCACGCTACGTACGGAGTTCCGAACGCCGCTGTTTGCGCTGATGGCCATGGTGGCGCTGCTGCTGCTGATTGCCTGCGCCAACACGGCCAACCTGCTGCTCGCCCGCGCCACCAGCCGCCAGCGAGAGATGGCGGTCCGCTTGTCCATCGGCGCCAGCCGCGCCCGCGTCATGGGGCAGCTGCTGATCGAAAGCCTGCTGCTGGGCACCCTTGCGGCCGCGGTCGGGCTCGCGATCGCGCCGCTCGCCAGCGAGTTGCTCGTGCGCCTGACAATTGGCCTCGACAGCGGCCCGCTGCCCTTCTCGGTCGGCATCGATTCGCGCGTGCTGGCCTTCACGGCGATCATCACGCTGCTGACCAGCATGCTGTTTGGCTTTGCACCGGCGTGGCGCGCGACCGACCTGTCGCTGAGCACCGCCCTCAAGTCCAGCGGCCGCGGCACCGCGTACGGCGCGCGGCTGAGCCTGTCGAAGATCCTCGTCGTCGCGCAGGTTGCCCTGTCGTTGCTGCTCGCCGTCGGCGCCGGGCTGTTTGCGCGGAGCTTTGGCAACCTGGCATCGCTGCCCCTGGGCTTCGAGCCGCGCGTGCTCTGGGCGGCGATCAATCCGAGCGTCGGTGGCTACGAGCTGCCGGAGTTGCCCGCGCTGTATCAGCGCATCATCGCGCGCGCCGAAGCACTGCCCGGCGTGGACTCGGCGACGATCGCGATGTGCGGGCTGATGACCGGGTGCCGGTCTGCCGCCGACGGCCTGGCGATCAGCGGCTACGTCAGCCAGCCCGGCGAGCAAGTGGTCCTGCAGGAGAACCGCGTCGGCCCGCATTACTTCTCCACCGTCGGGATGACGATCGTCGCGGGCCGCGATTTCGAGGAGCGCGAGATCGGCAGCACCGCCAAGGTTGCGATCGTCAACGAAGCGGCGGCGCGGAAGTATTTCAAAGGCCGCGATGCGATCGGCCAACGCTTCGGGTATGACAAGCCGGACACCGAGATCATCGGCGTGGTGCGCGACGCCCGTGTAAATTCCGTGCGCGAATCCGCGGCACCGATGGCCTTCTATCCGCTCGACTCGGCACCGTCCTATGTCGGCACGATGCACCTGCGCACGAGCGGCGACCCCGAGTCCACAGGCGTCGCCTTGCGCAAGGCACTGCAGGAAGTTGAGCCCAGATTGCCGGTCGCGCAAGTGACCCCGCTCAACGTGCTGGCCGCGAACACCTTGCGCCAGGAGCGCCTGGTGGCGCGGCTGACGACCGTGCTGGGGTTGCTCGCACTGGGGCTGGCTTGCCTGGGGCTCTATGGATTGATGTCGTACGCCGTCAAACAACGAACGGCGGAGCTCGGCATCCGCTTCGCGCTCGGGGCGCCGCGCGCCCGTGTCCTGTGGATGGTCTTTCGCGAGTCGCTGACCCTCGTCGCGGTCGGACTGGCGATCGGGTTGCCCGTCGTGGCGGTGGTCTCGCGGTTGATCGGGACGATGTTGTTCGACGTCAGCCCGACTGATCCGGCGACGGTCGCCGCCGCGATGCTCGTGTTGCTGATCGTCGGCGCATCCTCCGGCTACCTGCCGGCGTGGCGGGCGTCGCGCGTTGATCCTCTAACAGCCCTTAGAGACGACTAACCGGTTTGCGATCGCGGAACTGAAGTTCCGCGTCACAGACCGAACCACCACCTCGCGATGTGCGTAGCGCGGAACTTCAGTTCCGCGACATATCCGGGAAAGCGTTATCGCTGGGCGAGCGCAATCGCCAGCAGCAGCGCGCGCTGCGATCCCATCCACGAGTTGGTCGAATCGAAGGCTTCGTCGAGCGCATGCGACCCAGTTCCGCGGCCGCCGCCGTCAATGGTGACCGCAGGAATGCCCAGGCTCATCGCGATGTTCGAGTCGGTGGACCCTTCGTCGAGCGCGATCGGAAAGCCGAGCACCCGCGTCACCGACACGGCCGCTTGCACGATCGGCGAATTGGCCGGCGTCTGCCCCGCCGGGCGCATGCCGACCAGGGCCTTGTCCACGGACAGCACGTTCTTTTTCCACCGCGCATCCTCGTCGCGGACCGCATCGTCTACCGCGCGCTTGAATTTCGTGTCGAGCGCCTCGAGTGCCGACGGGCTGGCCGAGCGCATGTCCACTTCCATCCACGCGTCGAACGGAATGGCATTGACCGACGTGCCGCCGCCGATGCGGCCGACGTTGAAGGTGGTCTTTGGATCGAGCGGGACCTCGAACTGCGAAATCGTGGCGACGGCGCGGCCGAGCGCGTGCATCGGGTTCGACAGGCCGAACGCGCCGTAGCTGTGGCCGCCCGGCCCCTTGAAGGTGACGCGGTAGCGCAAGCTGCCGACCGCGATGTGCGTGATGCCGAGCCCGGTGCCGTCGATCGACACGAAGCGGTCGATCTGTCCCTTCATGCCCTCGTTGAAGAGATATTTGACGCCGCGCAGATCGCCCAGCCCCTCTTCGCCGACGGTGCCGACGAACGTGATGCTGCCCTGCGTCTGCACCTTGGCCTGGCTCATCGCCTGCACCACCGCCAGCAGCACGGCAAGCCCGCGGCAATCGTCGCCGATGCCCGGGCCGCGCAGCATGGTGCCCTCGCGCTTCACGCGCACGTCGGTCCCTTCGGGAAAGACGGTGTCGAGATGGGCGGTGAACACCAGCCGCGGCCGCGGTTGGAGTCCCGGACGATCGCCGAGCACGTTGCCTTCCTTGTCGATGCGAACGTTCTGCAGGCCGGCCTCGCGGAACAGCCGCGCGTAGACCTCGGCACGCTTCGCCTCCTTGAACGGCGGCGCCTCGACTTCGCACAGCCGCACCTGGTTTTCGATCGTCTGCGGCTCGGCGGCGCGAATCATCTCGACCGCGGCTTTCACCGCTACGTCGTTCATCAGCTTCGCGCCGAGGGTGGCCGCGTCTTGCTGCGCGAAGGCCGTCGCAGACGGGGCGCCGAGAAGCGCGATGAGGATCAACGAGGCGAGACGGCGAGGGCCTGACGTCATGGCGAAAAAGTATATCCGCTCATGACAAACCAATAATCCCGCGAGCTCAATCCGGAAAACCGGATCGTTCGTGGACGACGCGACTACGCCAGCGGGTTGAAGACACGAAAAACAGGGAAGAACCGCCGAATTCCCGAGCGTTTGCGACGACCGGCGAGGCGGCACCGGGTGGTACCGGGTTTGCTCCTTGCATCGGGGCGTGCTTGCTTTCCCCATCACACGGGTCTACCATTTCATCGCATCTATCCCGGCTCTTGCCCCTTCTTTCCCAGTCCCCATTTGTCGGGATTTTGTGTTCGCCGGTTGCGTTAACTCGCGTGAGTTTTGTTGGAGGACGATAATGAGGCTGAACAGGCTCACAGTGTTCTGCCTGTGCGTGACGCTGCTTGTGACATTTGCAGCTCCCACTTTCGCACAGGATTTTCGAGGCCGAATTAACGGCACGGTCACCGATAACACCGGCGCGGTGTTACCCGGTGTGACGGTTACGACATCGAGCCCGGCGCTCATTCAGCCGCAGGTGCAGGTCACTGGCGCTGACGGCGGTTTCCGCTTTCTCGCGCTGCCCCCCGGTGTCTACCAGATTGCATTCGAGCTCTCAGGATTCCAGAACGTCAAACGTGAGGGCATTCGAGTCGTCATCAACCAGACGCTGACGGTAGATCAGCAGTTGCCGGTCGCGACGCTACAGGAAACCGTGACCGTCACGGGCGAATCGCCGATCGTCGACACGTCGACGACGACGCTCGGCACGAACTTCACCAAAGAGTTGCTAACTGACATTCCCAACGCGCGCGACATTTGGGCGGCAATGGCTCAGGCGCCGGGACTGCAGATGACGTCCTATGACGTCGGCGGGTCGCGCACCGGCACACAGACCGGGTTCCGGGCGTACGGATTCGACGATCAGAACCAAACACGACTTGAAGGAATTGACACGACGGAGGCGACTTCGGCCAACGCCGGCTATTTCGACTTTGGCTCGTTCGAAGAAATGCAGGTTGGGGGCGGTGGCAGCGATGCATCGAGCTACGCTGGCGGCGCCGTGTTGAGCATCAGCGTCAAGTCGGGCGGCGACAAGTTCACCGGTGAATGGTACTCCGACTTTGAAAACGAATCGACGATCGCCAAGAATAATGTCCCCGATGGCCTGCGCGTGTCCGGACAGCCCGGGAGCGATTTCTGGGTGCGGAATGCCCTCAGCCGCGGCAACCCGATTCAGAAACAGTACGACCTCAACGGGAACATCGGTGGACCTCTCTATAAAGGGAAAGTGTGGTTCTTTACCAGCTGGCGTTTGAACAACCAGTTCAAACACACGCTCGGCTCCGACTTGATTGAGCAGTCAAAGCTCTCCAATAAGTACACCTTCAAGGGGACGTTCCAGCTTAATCGCAACAATCAAGTGATCGGGTTCCTGAATAAGCGCGAAAAACTGCAGGACAAACGCGGGCTCGGCCCGTCGACGCCGTTGTCGGCGGCACAGTACCAAGCGTCGCGTAATTATCCCTGGAAGTGGGAATGGACGAGCGTGCTCGGCAACCGCGCGTTTCTCGATGTGCTCGCAGGCGATTGGTACAACTTCTTTCCCCTGCGCCCGACCCGCGACTTCGATCGCTACGACGGCCCCTGGGGCCCCGGACGCCAGAACACGGCGACACTCGTTTTCTTCGATGGTGGCGGCAACTCCAGCTATCAGGACCAGAAGCGATATAAGCCCCAGTTCTACGCGTCGATGTCCTTCTTCAAAGATGGCTTCCACGGGAGCCACGACGTGAAGACGGGCTATGACTGGAAGCGCGACCGGCGCAACTTCTTCCGCGACCAGCCGTTTGACATTTTCTACCGGGACACGACCAACTCGACTGGCGGGCTCGATTTGCTCAACCAGGTCGACATCTACAACACGCCGGTGTCGCCGGTGAACGACGTGGTGTATCACTCGGGATGGGTCAACGACACGTGGAAGTTCAATGAACGGCTGACCATCAACCTCGGCCTCCGCCTCGAGCACTACCGTGACGGCTGGCCGGATCAGCAGGTCACGCCAAACGGCCTTCCGGCGTTGGCGAATTGGCAGGATCCGGTGTATCGCGAGTTCGTTGCGCCCAAGACCGTATCGGCCCGCACCGTGGCGCAGAACATGACCGCAGTGCCGCGAATTGGCGCAGCGGTCGATCTCACCGGCGACCATCGAACAGTACTCAAGCTGTACTTTGGTCAATCGGTGTGGAATTCCGCAGACACGCTGGCGGATGCGGAGAATCCTGTCGCCCGCGCACAACTGCGATACAACTTCCGCTCGTGCACGGCGGGTCAAACCACGGGATGCGACCTGAACGGCAACCGCCTCGTGGATGGACCGCAGGAACTCGGCACGCTGATCCAGACAGTAGGCGGCGGCGGCTTCGTGCGCGTCGATCGCGACCTGAAGCGCCCGCGGAACACTGAAGTCGGCGTTAACGTGGAGCGCGAAATCAGCAACGCGTTCTCAGGTCGCGTGTCATACGTTTACAAGAACATGCGGAATCAGTGGGACGAGATCGATACCATCCGCACCCCTGCCTACACTGTGCCCTTCTCGTTCACGGACCCAGGCGTGGACGGCAGGGTGGGGACGAGTGATGACAAAGTATTCAATACATTCGATCGGCCGGCTGGTATCGGGTCTGACCGTGTGTATACAAACGTCGATACCATGCCGGCCGACTTCCATAACGTCGAGTTCGCGGTGAACCGCCGCTTTACGGGCAAATGGATGATGCTGTCGTCGTTCGAGTACACCTGGTCGACGATGTTGCACGACACGACTGGCTACATCCGGTTGGCGCAGAATGATCCGGCGCTTCACTATTTGCCGGCGCGACGCTTGTTTGGCGACAACGGCATCGAGACATCGACCCTGTGGAATTACAAACTAATCGGACGCTATGCGTTGCCCTACGATGTCGGCGTTTCTGGGTCTTGGAAATTCCAGAGCGGGCAGCAGTACGGCCGAACGATCCAAGTCACCTTCCCGGGGGACGGTGCCCGGACTGTTCGCGTTGAGCCAATCACGGCGAATCGATATCCGAATGTGTCGATTCTCGACGTGCGCTTCGACAAGTCCTTCCGCTTTGGCAAAGTGGGCAAGATCACCGGCATGGTTGACCTGTTCAACTTGACCAACGCCGGCACCGTCACCGCCTTCCGACTGACGACGGCGGGTGCCGGGGCTTACTCCACACTCTACCGCGAGGTCACTGGGTTGCTGGACCCGCGCATCATTCGATTCGGTGTGCGCTACAGCTTCTAGACGCGGAGCGGGCCGGTAACAAAGGGCGGGTGCAAAACACCCGCCCTTTTTCATGTCCGACCGACCACGCCCGTGCGCACTTCTGGCGCGAGAGCACTAACCGGTTAGTGGCACTTCAGGCACGGTACGCCCATTAGCTCTGATAGGCTGTCGCCAATGCGGCGCGGCCCTTTCCTTGCCCTTTTTGCGGTATCAGGCGCCGCGGCTCTCATCTATGAAGTGGTGTGGACCCGCCTGCTGACGTTGCAGATGGGCCACGGTGTCGCCGCCGCCAGCACGGTACTCGCGGCCTTCATGAGCGGCCTGGCGATCGGCTCGGCCATCGCGGGGCGGGTCGGCGGGCGGCTGTCACCGCGGCGGGCCCTGACTATTTATGCGTCGCTCGAGATTGCGATCGCGCTACTCGCCTTGCTGCTGCCCGTTGGCCTGGCCGCGCTGCGGCCGATGTTGAGCGGCGCGTACGCCGACGGCAGCGGCGGCACCACGTTTGTGATCTTGCGGCTCGCGACCAGCGTGCTGCTGCTCGCCGCTCCCGCTGCGGCGATGGGCGCGACGTTTCCAATCGCCTCACGCTGGATGGTTCGCATCGCGTCGCACGCCGCCCAGGACGCCGGCGGCTTGTACGCGGCCAACACGCTCGGCGCCGCGGTTGGCGCGGTGCTCGCCGGTTTCGTCCTGATTCCCGCGCTTGGCTTGAGCGGCTCGACCTGGGTCGCGGTGGCGCTGAATGCCATTGCCGCTGCGGGCGCCTTCGCGATCGCGCGGACCGCCGACGCCGACGCCGACGTTCGGGGGGCGGCGGCTTCCGCTGCCGCTGAACCCAACAACCCCGCGGCGGAGAAGGGCAAAAGGGCCGCGGCGAAAGCCGCGGCCCTCCGAACGTCCCCGACGGTGTCGGCGCATCCATGGGTCGCGGCCCTTGCGCTGGGCGCATCGGGGTTTGCGTCTCTCACGTTGCAAGTGGTCTGGACCCGGTTGCTCGTGCTGATTCTCGGCCCCACCACCTACGCCTTCAGCACCGTCGTTGCGATCTTCATCATCGGCCTCGCCGGCGGCGCGGCGGTCGGCGCGCGGCTCGCGGCGCGGGCGCGCCAACCGGCGGTCGGACTCGCGCTGTGCCTGCTGGCCAGCGTCGGCCTGGCGATCGCGGCGGCGTCGGCGGTCGACTGGGCGCTGCTCACCATGGCGGAAATCGTGGCCCGCCCGGGCGTCGAGTTCGATGACGTGCTGGTGCGCGAAGTGGCGATGGTGGCGGCGCTGCTGCTGCCGATGACGCTGGCGTTTGGCGCCGCGTTCCCGTTTGCCGTTGCGCTGGCGTCGCGATCAAGCTCGGACGAAACCGTCACGGAAAACCTCGGGCGCATTTACGCCGTGAACACGATCGGCGCGGTCACCGGCGCCTTGATCACCGGGTTCGTGCTCGTGCCGCGAATCGGTCTCCACACCACGATTCGCTCCGTTGCCGCGGTCGTGGCGGTCGCGGCGATTGCGATGCTCGCCACCGTAGCGGCACGAGGCCGGGGCCGCGTGTTGGGCATCGCCGCAGCGGCGGCGGTGTTGGCCGCGGCGGCGTGGCTCCCCCAGTGGGATCGGCTGCTGCTGTCGAGCGGCGCGTACAAGTACGCCATCGCGATGCGCGGGCCGAGCCTGGAGACTGCACTGACCGCCGGCGAGCTGCTGTACTACCGCGAAGGTTCGACCGGCACGGTCGCGGTCCGCCGGCTGGCCGGCACCGTGTCGCTGGCGATCGACGGCAAGGTCGATGCGTCAAATGCCGGCGACATGCTGACGCAGCGGCTGCTGGCGCACGTGCCGCTGCTGCTTCATCCCGATCCGAAACGCGTGGCCGTGCTCGGGCTCGGTAGCGGCGTGACGCTTGGCTCGGCCCTCACGCACCCGATCAGCGAAGCCACCGTGCTCGAGATTTCAGCGGAGGTGGTGGACGCATCGCGGTTCTTCGAGGCGGAAAACCATCGCGCGCTGGCCGACCCGCGCACCCGCGTGGTGGTTGGCGATGGCCGCACGCACTTGATGCTCGGCCGCGGCACCTATGACGTCATCATTTCCGAGCCATCGAACCCCTGGATGGCGGGCATCGCGTCGCTCTTTACCAGGGAGTTCTTCGAGGGCGCACGCGCCCGGCTGGCGCCGGGCGGCGTGCTGTGCCAATGGGCGCACACCTACGACATCAGCAACGACGACTTGAAATCGATCGTCGCGACGTTCCTCTCGGCATTCCCGCAAGGCACGATGTGGCTCGTCGGCGATGCCGACGTGCTGCTGGTCGGATCGACCGGGCCGCTGGCCGATCGCATCGCCGCCATGCCCGCCGCCTGGAAACGGCCGGGCGTTGCCGCCGATCTGGCATCGGTCGAAGTCCGGCAGCCCTTTTCGGTGACGTCGCTGTTTGTCGCGCAGGGCCCCGCCCTCGCGGCCTGGGCCGCCGGCGCGGATTTGCAGACCGACGACCGATCGCGGCTGGAGTTCTCCGGGCCCCGGGCCATCTTCGGGGCCTCGCGAGACGACAACGCCGCCAGCGTACGCGCCCTGGCGGCGGCAAGCCCGAAGCCGGCCGCCGTTTCCGACGCGATTGGCGCCGCAACTCCGGTCGAATGGCGCGATCGCGGATTGATGTTTCTGCGCGCCGACGCGCACCGGCCGGCTTACGAAGATTTCGCTCGGGTCCTGCAGTCGAACCCCAACGATGCGGCCGCTCTTGACGGCCTGGTTCGGGCGGCCGCCGCCATTGAAAGGCTGGGCGATGCGCAAGCCTTGCTGACAAAATTGGCTTCCAATGCCTCAAACATCGCCGCAGGGCTCAGCCTCTCGCGACTGCTTGCCTCGCAAGGCCACATCGAAGAAGCCAGTCGGATTCCACTGACGATTTTGCAATCTGAACCCGGAAACGTGGCGGCGCTCGAACAACTCGCCTCAATTCTTTCCGACGTCGGCGACGCCGAGCGCCTCGAGCCCGTGGTCGCGCGGCTGGTGCGCGAGGCGCCCGGCAACGCGTGGGCCCACTATTACGCCGCCTCGCTGTTTTTCATCAAGGACCGCCCGGATCAAGCGCTTCAAGCCGCGCGAAACGCGGTCGCACGGGACCCGAAGCACGCCAAGGCATTCAATCTGATTGGCGCGTGCCTCGCCAGCATGGGTCAAACCGACCAGGCGTGGCAGGCATTCACGGCCTCGATTGCCGCCGACCCCCGCGAACCGGGGACCTACACCAACATGGCGACCCTCGAACTTCAAACCGGTAACCCGGATCGCGCGCGCCGCTACTTTGCGGAGGCGCTGACCATCGATCCGATGAACGAAGCGGCACGGCAAGGTCTCGCCGCCATCAAGTAAGGTTTTGCCTTTTAGCTTTTGCTTTTCTTGCCTTCGTTGTCATCCAATTCGCTGAACTGAAATCCAAAGCACCTGCCTCGCGCACTGTGGGAGAAGTGACACTTTGTTGTGGAAGAAGTGACACGTTCTCGCACAAGCGTAGATGCTCAAACCACCTCTCCCCTCTAGAGGATCACTGATCAGCCTGCGGCACAGCTCTTGCTAACTCTCGGCAACGGGGGGAGCAATTCGATGAGCGTCGTTCGCATTCTGGGGTTCTCGACACTGTCCTGCGGCTGTGTGGTCGGACGGTATCGTGACGTCGCCAGCACCCGTGAAGTCGTCTACGTGGAAGAGAAGGGCGTCGCTTGCGAAAGCAAGGCGCACAGCCGAAATCACACCATTTCGGCCGAGCGCGAGCGGTTTGCCGCCGTTACCGTCACCACGTTGTCGGCTCGGGCATCCTAATCCGGCCAGACAGGCTCCGGTCTTAACCGGAGCGACGCTGCCCCTTTGCCTGCGCGGTTCAGTCGCGCGCACCTGCCTCGGCTCCCACTCTCCAGATACTTTTCCTTGAATCCATCTCTCCTGCAGATATAAGCTGCCATCCATCTGTGGAGAGTAACGTGGATCTTCGACAACTAGAAATCATACGAGCCATCGCGGAAACAGGGTCCTTCACGGCCGCCGGGCACAAGCTGCACGTCTCGCAGTCGGCGATCAGCCGCCAGATTCTGCTGCTCGAAGACGAGCTGAAGGAGCCGGTGTTCCTGCGGGTCGGCCGGCGCATTCGCATCACCCCGGCCGGCGAGTCGCTGCTGCAGTTGAGCCACCGTGTCTTCCAGGACCTGAAAGACACCACGGCCGGCATCACCGACAGCCAGGAATCGCTGCGCGGCACGGTGCGCCTGCTCGGCGGCATGACGGTCTGC
>JANOZI010000834.1:0-13177 GCA_031429375.1 Acidobacteriota bacterium
TGCTGTTCGCGATGTTCTGCAGCAGCATCGTCTTGCCGGTGCGGGGCGGCGCCACGATGAGGCCGCGCTGGCCCTTGCCGATCGGCACCATCATGTCGAGCACGCGCGCCGACAGGTTCTCGGCTTCGGTCTCGAGCTTGATGCGCTCGAGCGGATAGAGCGGCGTGAGGTTTTCGAAGAACAGCTTGTCGCGCGCCTGATCCGGCGCTTCGAAGTTGACCGCTTCGACTTTAATCAGCGCGAAGTAGCGCTCGCCTTCTTTCGGGGGGCGGATCTGGCCGGACACGGTGTCGCCGGTCTGCAGGTCGAACTTGCGGATCTGCGAGGGCGAGACGTAGATGTCGTCGGGGCCGGGCAGGTAGTTGTAGTCGGGCGCGCGCAGGAACCCGAAGCCGTCGGGCAGCACTTCCAGCACGCCTTCAGAGAAGATGAACCCGCTCAGCTCGGTCTGGGCCTTCAGGATCTGGAAGATCAGCTCCTGCTTGCGCATCCCGGTCGCGCCCGGTACCTCCAGGTCCTTGGCGACCTGCGTGAGGTGCTGGATGGTCATCTCCTTCAACTCGGTGATGTTGAGGCCGGGCTTCTTGCTCTCGTTGAGCGCGTGCTCGGCTGATTCGGCGGCGACGTCGGGCTGCGGCGGGGGCTGATGACCGCCACCGCGGTGGGGTCCGTGACGCTTGTGACTGGGCATGCAGGCTATTCCAAAGTGAAGGGGACTTGGGTTGTCAGGCTCTGGTGAGGGTCAGGGCGAGAGGCCCGCGGGAGCGAAACTGGGGCAAAATGAACGAAGACTGCCGGATCTTCGGAGTGTATGTTCGACAGCGCCAGTGGGCCGTTCCTACGGAACGGCCCCAGAAAGTTTGCCGAGCAACGGTGCTCGTATTCGAGACATCGTTGATACGCTCAACTAGTATACCACCAGTGCATCGCATTACGCTGCCGCTGGTCCTGCTCGCCGCCTTGACGTTTTTTGCCGGACTCGGGCGCGGGGCCATCACCGATTCCGATGAAGCGTTCTATGCCGAATCGGCGCGCGAGATGGTGGCATCGGGCGACTGGATCACCCCGCATTACAACTACGAGCCGCGCTTCCAGAAACCGGTGCTGTACTACTGGGTGACGGCGGCCACCTCCCTTGTGCTCGGCCCCACCGAGACGGCGGCCCGTTGGTGGGCGGCCGTGGCGGGGTTCGGGCTGGTGCTCATCACGGCGGCGGCGGGCCGGCGCTGGTACGACGAGTCGACGGGCCTGCTCGCGGGGGCCATTGTCGCGACCAACTTCGGCTACTTCTCGATCGGGCGCATGGCGCTGCCCGACCTGCCGCTGACCTTCTGCATCACGCTGGCGATCTGGGCGGCGCTCGTGGCCACGCTCGAACAGGAACGATCGCCGCGCAAATGGGTGTTGCTGGCCTCGCTTGCCCTGGGCCTCGGCTTCCTGACCAAGGGGCCGGTCGGCCTGATCATCCCGGCGCTCGTCATCATTCCGGTGCTCTTGATCGAGCGGCGATCGATCGCGCTCACGCCCAGCGACATCGTGCTCGGGTTCTTCGTGCTGCTCGCCGTCGCGGTGCCGTGGTACGTGCTGATGTGGATTCGCCACGGCAACGACTACCTCTACGGGTTTTTCGTGGGCGACAACTTCGAGCGCTTCGCCACCGATCGCTTCAACGATCCGCGGCCCTGGTGGTTTTACCTGCCGGTGGTGGCGGGCGGCCTGCTGCCGTGGACGCCCTTGATGCTGGTCTGGCTGGGGCCGCTGTCGCAGTTCCTGCGCCGCCGGCGCGACGTCGGCACCATCGATCTGCGACTGCTGCTGTGGGCGGTGTTGCCGCTGGTGTTCTACTCGCTGTCGGTCGGCAAGCAGCCTCGCTACGTGCTGCCGGTGTTGCCGCCGCTCGCCTTGCTGCTCGCCTCTTCCATCGTCGAACGGACGCAGGAGTGGCGCGGCTTCGACGGCGCCCGATCGCGGCCGCGCCGGGCCACGCCGGTGGTGGCGGGATCGTTCCTGAGCGGGGTGTTCTTCGTGGCGCTGGCGGCGCTGCTCTATCGCGCGACGCCGCTGCTGATCAATGTCAGTCCGGCCTTCACGCTGGGGGCGGCCATCGCCATCGGGGCCGGCGGCGTGCTGGTGATCGTTCTGGCGCTGTCAAAAGGCTGGCGCGCAGCCCCGCTGATGATCACGCTGGCGGCGGCGATCACCCTGCTGGCGGTCCAGTTTGGCGGGCTGTCGAGCGGCGGCGAAGACACGGTGCAGCAGATGGCACGGCTCGTCCGGCAGCATCACACCGGCAACGAAAGCGTCGGTACCTACGGGGTGTTCGTCCGGAACCTGGTGTTTTATTCAGGCGTGCGCACGACGGACATCATCACCGACGACCAGGCGCAGGAGTTTCTCGCGCAACCCATTCGCGCGTTTCTTGTCGCACCGTCGGATGTGGTTGATCGGCTCGAACGGGAGCGCGGATTGCAGCTCCATCGCATCGCGGAGCTGCCGTACTTCAATGAGGCGGGGATTCGCGTGCGGTCGCTGCTGAGGCCCGACCTGTCGCGCGACTTGACCCGAGTCGTGCTGGCCGCCAACCGGTAAGTCAGTCTCAGTTGCCAGTCAACAGGAAGAGCACCCTGGAAACGGGAAACTGTTAACTGTTCTTAGGACTACGCCAGGGCGGGGCCGTTGTTCCGGCCCCTCGCCTGGGCCTTGCGGTTGCTAGGTCTTCATGATGTTCTTGCCGGCCTTCCGTTTGGCCACCTTGCCTTTGCCACCAGGCTTCTTCGCTGCGCGTTTCTTGGCCGCCGCCATCCGACCGCCTCTGCTCTTTTTCATCGTCCAGCCTCCAGTCAGCGCGATGGTAGATCGCTCGTCGACTTCGAGCGTGTGCAGATCGCACACCTGCTTACTTTATCGCTTTCGCTTCCGTATCAACATCCAATTCCCACGCGACGAGCAGCGGCAGCAACTTCCGGACGAGGTCAGGCCGCACCGCGGCCAGGTCGTTGCGCTCGCCGACGTCTGACTTCAGATTGAACAACAACAGATCGTCGCCATCGCGCAGGAGCTTCCACTCGCCGCTTCTCACGGCTCGTTGCTGGCGAAGCGCGTCATCGATCCGCCAGAACAAGCGGCGGTCCATCGCCGGGACACGACCCGCGAGAATGGGCAGAAGATTGATTCCGTCCGGACGCGCTTCCGGCGGCATGGTCGTGCTGGTTGCGGCCAGGATCGACGCTGTCAGATCCATCGTGATGCCGGTTTGTCCGCTCGTCTTGCCCGCGGGCAGCCGCGCCGGCCACCTGAAAATCGCCGGCACACGGATGCCGCCTTCCCACAGGGTGTCCTTCCGGTGGAACAACGGCGCATTGCGCGACAGCCATTCGCCGCCATTGTCGTTGGTGAAAATCACGAGGGTGTTTCGCGTGAGGCCGAGCGCCTCCAGCTTCTGCACGATCTGCCCCACGCCGGCGTCAGCGCGTTCGAGCATCGCGGCGTAGTCTTTGCGCGTCGCCGGCACCGGGTCGTTCGGGCCCTGGAAGGCCCTGTTGTTCGCGGCCGGCGACGGGTGATCGGGCGGTTGAAACGGCCAGTGCGCGGCGTTGTAGGACACGTCCAGAAAGAATGGCGCGCCGGCGTGTTGTTCGATGAAGCGCAAGGCGCGGGCGGTAATGAGGTCGGTCATGTAGCCGTCTTCGCGGATCGGCGCGGTGTTCTCGAACAGGTCGGGCTGGCCATCCAGTCGCGTGTGCGCGTAAAAATCGATGTAGCCGCTCAAGAAGCCGAAGAAGTACTCGAAGCCGTGGGCATTCGGGCCGAACTCCGGCTTGTAGCCGAGGTGCCACTTCCCGACCAGGCCGGTGCGGTAACCGTTGTTCTTCAGCAACTGGGGCAACGATCGTCCCGTCGCAGGCAGGCCGGTCTCGAGCCACGCCCCTGCGCTGCCCATCGCTTGTTCGAGTCTGACGCGCTGCTGATACCGGCCCGAGATCAACGCCGCTCGGGTGGGCGTGCATTGCGGCGCAGCGTAAAAGTCCGTCAACCGCACGCCCTCCTTTGCGAGGCGGTCGATGTTCGGCGTCTTGATGTCGGGCGATCCGTAACTCCCGATGTCGCCATAGCCGACATCGTCGGTGATCACCAGGACCACATTGGGCCGCTGCGAGGACTGCTCGGCTGCCGATCCTGAGGCGCCGTGAACGACGAGGGCGCTGACCAGCGCGAATCCACACCAGCGCATAGCTGCTACCGGTTCGTCGTGACGCCGGCGATCTTGCCGCTCTTCTCCATGCTCGCGACGAACGACTGCATGCGCGTAACGCCTTCCTTGAGCCGCTCGATCGAGGTGGCGTACGACAGCCGGAAGAAGCCGGGCGCGTCAAAGCCCTCGCCGGGCGTGACCGCGACGGCCACTTCTTTCAGCATCAGCTCGGCGAGCTCCCCGGTATTCCTGATCCCGTTCGGCGACAGCAGATCGGCCACGTACGGGAACAGGTAGAACGCGCCGCCGGGTTTCACGCACTGGAAGCGCGGATCCGCCGTCAACCATCCGTGCACGGCGTCGCGACGCTTGCGATATTCGTTGAGCATCGTCGTCACGCCGTCTTGCGGGCCGGTCAGCGCGGCGATGCCCGCCTTCTGCGTGATCGAATTGATGTTGGAGGTCGAGTGGCCCTGCACCACGTTGCACTGGCCGACGAGCTCCTTCGGGCCGATCGCCCAGCCGCAGCGCCAGCCGGTCATGGCGTAGGCCTTCGACGCGGCGCTGCAGATCACGGTGCGGTCGCGCATGCGATCGAACAACACCTTGACGAGGTTGTGCGCCACCGGATCGTAGATCAGCCGCTCGTAGGTCAGGTCCGCGATCACCCAGAGGCCGCGCGCCGCGGCCGCGTCGGCAATGGCCGCCATCTCTTCTTCGGTAATCAGCGCCCCGGTCGGATTGCACGGCGAGTTGACGATGATGGCCTTGGTGCGCGGCGTGATGGCCTCGATGATGGCGGCGGCACGGATCACGAAGCCCTCTTCGCGATGCGTCTGCACCACTACCGGCCTGGCGTCGGCCAGCTTGATCTGATCGACGATCGACGGCCAGAACGGCCCGTGCGTGATCACCTCGTCGCCCTGCTCGAACAGCGCCATCGCGGTGTTGTACAGCGCCTGCTTGCCGCCGGCGGTGATGATGACCTCGTCGGGCTTGATCGCGACGCCGTAATCGAGCCCATAGCGTTGGGCGACGGCCTCTCGCAGCTCGAGCACGCCGGCCGAGGGCGTGTACTTGGTGAAATTGGCGTCGAGCGCCGCGTGGGCGGCGTTCTTGACGTGCTCGGGTGTTGGAAAATCCGGCTCGCCGGCCCCGAGATCAACCACGTCAACGCCTTGTCGCCGCAACCGATCGGCTTCGGCCGAGACGCGCAGCGTCGGAGACGCCACCACCCTGCTCAGGCGCTGGGCAAATTGCATCGCGTTACCGCCCCTTCAAGCTGGCCTGCTTCGCCCGCAGCTTGTCTTCGACGATCGGCGGCACCAGGCCTTCGACCTCGCCGCCAAGCATGAACACTTCCTTGATTAACCGCGAGCTGATGTAGGTGTACTGCTCGGCCGGCATCATGAACACCGTCTCGAGGCCGGGGGCGAGGTGGCGGTTCATGAGGGCCATTTGAAACTCGTACTCGAAGTCCGACACGGCGCGCAGGCCGCGCACCAGCACCGAAGCCTTCTTGCGCTGCGCGTAGTCGACCAGCAGGCCGTCAAAAGTCTCGACCTGCACGTTGTCTTTGCCGGTGAACACGTCGCGAATCATCGAGATGCGTTCCTGTTCGCTGAAGAGCGGCTTCTTTTCGACGTGGGCGAGAATGGCGACGATGATCGAGTCGAAGATCCGCGCGCCGCGCTCGATGATGTCGACGTGGCCGTTGGTCAGCGGATCGAAGGACCCGGGATAAATCGCGACGCGGTGCGGATGGCTCTGTGTCATGAGTAAAAGGTCAGGGCGCTCTCGCCCGACTTCACCGTGCGCGTGATGGCCAGGCCCGCCGGCGCCGGCGGTGGCACCCGCGACGCGTGCTCGAGCACGAGCAGCGCGCCCGGCGCCCGCTGGGTCGCGGCCTCGCGCACCGCGCGCTCGAGCGCCGCGTAGTCGTACGGGGGATCGAGCACCACGATGTCGAACGGACCGCCGCTGACCGGCTTCGACAACGCGCGTTCAACGGCGTCGCGGATGATAACACAGCGTTCCGCCTCGCCGCAGCGCGCGCGGTTCTCTTCGATCAGCCGCGCCGCGCGCCGATCGTGCTCGATGCAGGTCGCCGCCGCCGCGCCACGGCTCAATGCTTCGAGGGCAATCGCGCCGGTGCCCGCGAACACATCCAGCACGCGGGCGCCGTCGAGGTGCGGCGCGATGATGTTGAACAAGGTCTCCCGCAGCTTATCCGAAGTCGGCCGCAAGCCGTCCCAGTGTGGCGCCTTCAGGGTGCGCCCTTTGTTGGTGCCGGCAATGATTCTCATCGTCAGGGATCAGGAGTCAGCGCATCAAGGGCTAACCGACTGTGATCAGACCAAACTGCCGTTGCCAGACACTGCGCACGTAATCTTGTTGCGCCGTCGTGAGCGTGCCGGCCTCGACGCGCTTGCGGGCTTCTTCGAACGCGCGCTCCAGCAAATCGACGTCGCGCGTGAGGTCGCCGGCGCGTAACGTCGGCAATCCCGACTGGCGCGTGCCGAAGAAATCGCCCGGCCCGCGCAACTGCAGGTCGCGCTCGGCGATCACGAAGCCGTCGCTGGTGTCCGACATCGCCTTCAGGCGCGCCCGCGCATCGTCCGTCCATGGCGCCTGGTAGAGCAGGATGCAGATCGAGGCGTGCTCGCCGCGGCCGATGCGGCCGCGCAGCTGGTGCAGCTGCGACAGTCCGAAACGCTCCGCATGCTCGATCACCATGACCGTGGCGTTGGCGACGTCGACCCCGACCTCGACCACCGTCGTCGAGACCAGGATCTGCAACGCGCCGGCGAGGAAGGCCCGCATCACGTTTTCCTTCTCATCGCCTTTCATCCGCCCATGCAGCAGCGCGACGCGGTACTCGGGAAAGACCAGCGTCAATTCCCCGGCCATCGCCGTCGCCGCTCTCAGGTCGATCTTTTCCGACTCTTCGACCAGCGGGTAGATCACGTAGACCTGCCGGCCCTTCGCGACTTCCTCGCGCATCACGGCATAGGCCTCGTCGCGGCGCGAGTCGGGCTTGACGATCGTCCTGGTCGGCTTGCGGCCCGGCGGCAGCCCGCGGATCACCGACACCTCCATGTCGCCGCACTCGGTCAGGGCGAGCGTCCGCGGAATCGGCGTCGCCGTCATCACCAGCACGTCGGGGTTGAGCCCCTTCGCCGCGAGCGTGCCGCGCTGCACCACGCCAAAGCGGTGTTGCTCGTCGATCACGGCCAGCGCCAGCGACTTGAACTTGACGGTCTCCTGCACCAGAGCCTGCGTGCCCACCACGAGATTGATCTCGCCGCGCTCGATCGCCGGCAGCAGGTCGCGCCGGGTCGCGGCCGTCACCCGCCCGCTCAAGAGCGCCGTGCGGTACGGCCTGCCGTCGAGCACCTTGACGATGGTGCGGTAGTGTTGCTCGGCGAGAATTTCGGTCGGCGCCATCACCGCGACCTGGAAGCCGTTGTCCATCGCGACGACGGCCGCCAGCAGCGCCACGATGGTCTTGCCCGCGCCGACATCGCCCTGCAGCAGCCGCTGCATCGGCCAGGGCTTCTGCAGGTCGGCGACGATTTCCGCGAGCGCATCACGCTGCCCCGCCGTCAGCTTGAACGGCAGCACCGCCCGCGCGCTTTGGCGGATGCGGTCGTCCACTTTGCAGACCAGCGACTTCTTCACCTGCGCGTTTTCGTGACGCCGCAGCGCCAGCCCGGTTTGGAACACGAAAAAATCTTCGAAGATGAGGCGACGCTGCGCCGGCGTCGCAAAGGCGTTGAGCGCATCGATCGAGGTCGTGCTGTCTGGAAAATGCGCCTTGCAGAGCGCGTCCCGCCGCGACGGCCACCGCTCGCCGGCGAGAATGTCCGCGGGCACCGGGTCGAATGGCTCAGGCGGCAGTTGTTCCAGCGCTTGCCAGACAAAGCGGCGCTGCATGTTCGGCGTCACGCTGCCGGTGCGCTCGTACACGGGCACGATGCGTCCTGTATGCAGGGTGTCGACGGCGGGCTTGAGGGCTTCAGGGCTTGAGGGCTTGGGCTCGTCGGCCTCCCTGATAATTTCGAATTCGGGATCGGTGATTTGCAGTCCGCGGGAGCCCCAGACTTCCACCTTGCCGAACAGCACGATGCGCTGTTGCGACCGAATGACGTCTTTGAGGAAGGCCTGGTTTGGCCAGACCGCCTGCACCTGCCCGCTGTCGTCCTGGATCAACGCCGAGAACAAGCGGAACCCGGGCCGCCGCGTATGTGCCAGCCCGGCATTCAAGACGACGCCGCTGATCGCAGCGGTCTGACCGGGCTTGAGCGAAATGATGTTCTGGAGGCGGCTGCGATCTTCGTAGCGGCGCGGGAATCGGAACAAGAGATCTTCGACGGTGTTCAACCCCGCCTTCTTCAAGTCGGCGGCCTTGCGAGGGCCGACGCCCTTCAGATACTGCAAGGGCATCTGCAGGACGTCCTCCGCCATCTAGTCCCCTGGAAGCGTGATGCGTTGCATAAGTCCCGGAGCGCGGCGCCCGGCTGGCAAGGCGCGAAGAGCGAGCATATTGGGCATATGTGAGCGATGAGCAACGCAGCCAGACGGGATGCCCCGCCCGGGAATTATGTGACGCATCACGTTTCCAGGGGACTAGCTATTGAATTACGGTGAAGCGCGCGGCGCGGACGTCAATGCGTTTGATTTCCGCCGGCAGTTTGTAGGTGTCGTCGATGCCCGAGCCCCTGGGGTTGTCGGCCGTCCTGGTGAAGTAGTTGACCATCTGCGCGAGCAGCGCCTTCGGCACCGGCACGCCGCTGACCTCCACGCGCTCGAAGTCGAACCGGCCCTTGCCGTCGCCGGTCACGATGGTCCCGGTGGCCAGCACCGGCAGCTTGCCGGTGAGATAACTCGTGGGGTCGAACCAGCTGCCGCTGCCCTGCTTCTGCCGCACGATGTCGAGATCGACGACGGCGGTTCCCGTGACCTTGCCGTTGCCGATCAACGTCATGTATGGTTCGGTGAGCCCCGTCGGCAGCAGGCCGGTGGCTTTGAACTTCAGATAGGAATTCAACTCGTCCTGGGTAAACGGCGTCGCGAGCGTGGTCTGTGACGGCGTCTCCGACTGACGTTGTACGAGGATGATCTTCTTCTCAAATGCGTCGCCGAGCTTGCGCGTCAGCGTCTCGGCGGCCGAGACCATGGCGCCGGCGATCACACAGCAGGCAACGAGCGACATGTTCGACCGCATGCCCCTCATTCTACCCGCCTTCGCCAAGGCTACGGCGCGGCAGGCCGCGAACGCGCGCAATCGCGGCCGTAGAACTCGAGACGGGCAGCCTACGTCACACTAAGTGTGGTGGCATATGGTTTCCTTCACCGACCCGTCGCCCGACGAAGTGGTTCCGTTCTGCCCGCTCTGCCGCGGTCGGATGGAAGTGGTCGTCAACCGCCAGACGCAGCAGGTTTGCGTTTGCGCCGACTGTCACGTCTCAATCAACATTCCCGCCCGGGCCTGGGGGGTCGCCCGGCTCAAGCGCGAAACGAATTCGCGGCCTGACCCGGGAGTTGACCCGTCGCGGGGCTGAGCCTCAAGCTGATGTTGACTTTCGCCTGTTGTTTGCTTACGCTCCCTGTTCAGGGCGAACAAACAGGGACCCAACGATGCAACCACTTACCAAGCGCCAGCGCGAAATCCTCGATTACCTGAACGAGTTCATTCAGCAGCACGGCTACGCTCCGAGCCTCGAAGAAATCGGCGAGCGGTTCAGCTTGTCGTCGCTGGCGACGGTTCACAAGCACCTCACCAACCTGCAGGAAAAAGGGTTCATCCGCCGCGCCTGGAACCGGAGCCGCTCGGTCGAGCTGCTGCCAAGCCGCTCTGGCGGACGGGCCCTCGAGCTGCCGATGCTCGGCTACGTTGCCGCCGGCATGCCGATCGAAGCCGTAACCGGAAGCGAAACCATCAGCGTGCCCGACTCGCTGGTGGCGGGCAAGCGCGACACCTACGTGCTGCGCGTCCGCGGCGAGTCGATGATCGACGAACAGATTCGCGACGGCGACTGGGTCATCGTCGAGGACCGCAAGACCGCCGACAACGGCGAAATGGTGATTGCGCTGGTGGGCGGCCAGGACGTCACGCTCAAGAAGTTTTACAAGGAAGCCAATCGCATCCGGCTGCAACCGGCGAATCCGACTATGCAGCCAATCTACGTGGATCTGGACGGCTTGCAGATTCAAGGTGTGGTTGTGGGGGTTATGCGCAAATACTAGTGGGGTATGACCGACCGTAAACAAATCAACTTCACCATCGTCCCCGAAGACGGTGGATCAGAGCCGCGCACCTACGCGAACTTCTGCGCGGTCAACCATACCCCCTTCGATTTCACGCTGACCTTCTGCGAAGTCCAGCCGCTGTCGGAAAAGGAGATTCGTGACGCCGAGGCGGAGCACATCGTCCGCGCGCCGGTGAAGGCGCGGCTGGTGTTGCCCGTGCAGTTCGTTCCCACGCTGATCGCCGCGCTGCAGGAAAACATGCGAATCTTCTCCGAGTCGCATTCGCAGCAGCCGCAACCGCCGCAAGACAAGGGCCCCGTTCACTAGCGACCAACCTGACGGTGTGTCGCCACAGAGTCTCCACGTGAAGTCACCCGCAGTCGTCAAACGCATCTTCGATGCGCTCGATCGGCACCACCCGGGCGCTGACACCGAGCTGGTCTACCGCAACCCGTTCGAGTTGCTGGTGGCGACGATGCTGTCGGCGCAGTCGACTGATGCGCGGGTCAACCGCGTCACGCCGGCCTTGTTTGCGAGGTTTCCACACGCAGTGGCGATGGCGGGAGCCGACAGCGGCGAGCTCGAAACATTGATTCACGCGACCGGCTTTTTTCGCCAGAAATCGAAGTCGCTGATCGGGATGTCGTCACTGCTGCAGAGCGAGCACAACGGCGACGTCCCCGCGTCAATGGAGGCGCTGACGGCGCTGCCGGGCGTCGGGAGAAAAACCGCCAACGTCGTGCTCGGTCACGCCCTTGGCGTACCGGGGCTGCCGGTCGATCGCCACGTGCTGCGCGTCAGCAATCGCATCGGCCTGGTGCGATCCGACGATCCCGTCAAGGTCGAAGCCGAGTTGTGCAGCGTGTTGCCGCCCGCGCGCTGGACGCGCGCGTCGGATGCGCTGATTCTCCACGGCCGCCGCATTTGCCGCCCTGCCCCGCTGTGCCCGCGCTGCAACGTCCGGAACGATTGCGACTACTTTCGGACGGGCGGGGTGATCAAGACGATTAAGAGAGGCGGGTCTGACGCCAAGGCAGGCGGGACTAAAGTCCCGCCTCTACGTACGAGTACGAAACGAGCGGCGTCGAAGCGGGCGGCGAAGAAGCGGGCGCGGCGATGACGCGCGACGAATTCCGCGAGCTCGTCGAGGAAGCCATCGACACCATCCCGCTGCGCTTTGCCCGCGAGGTGCGCAACCTGGCCATCGTGATCGAGAGCGAGCCGTCGGAAGAGCTGCTCGACGAGATGGACGTCGATGAAGCCGGCAGCCTGCTGGGTCTGTATCAAGGCACGCCGCTGAACGAGCGCGGCTGGAGCTACGGCAACCAGCTGCCCGACAAGATCACGCTGTTCCAGGACACCATCGAGGATGAATGCAGCGGCGACGAAGACGAGATCATCGTCGCGATCGGTGAAACGCTGATCCACGAGCTTGGCCACTACTTCGGCCTGAGCGAAGCCGAGATCATGGACATCGAAGAACGCTACTGGCGGGGAGAGCCGGAGCCGGGCGATGAAGCGGAAGCAGCGGCAGCAGAGCTGGCGGATCCCGATCGCAAGGATCCGCAGGAGTGAGGGCCCGCAAGCGGTTCGCGCAACACTTTCTCGAGGCGGCGTGGGTGACGAAGGTCGTCGCCGCCGTCGGCGCGACCAAAGACGACACCGTCCTCGAAATCGGCCCCGGCCGCGGGGCCATCACCCTGCCGCTGGCGGCCCAGGCCGGCCGCGTGCTGGCGATCGAGATCGATCGCGATCTGGCAGCGGCCCTGGACGCAGATAAACCCGGCAACGTAACGGTGGTGGGCGGCGACTTTCTGTCGCTCGACCTGCCGCGCGTTTTCGAAGAGTGGCTCGGCTCCCCACCCGGGCCGGGTCATCGCGTGCGCGTCGTCGGCAACCTGCCCTACAACATTTCCTCGCCGATCCTGTTCCGGCTGCTCGACTTTGCCGCGACGACCGGGGGCCTGAGTGACGCCACGCTGATGCTGCAGCGGGAGGTGGCGGATCGGCTGACGGCCCGGGTCGGCACCGGCGACTACGGCGTGCTGACCATCCTGACCGCGGTGCATGCCGACGTGAAACGGGTGCTGGCGCTGCCGCCGGGCGCGTTCCGGCCGCAGCCCCGGGTGCAATCGGCGGTGGTGCGCCTGTCGTTCCGGCCGCCGACCGTGGCCATTTCCGATCACGCGGCCTTCGTGCGCATGGTTCGCAGCATGTTCACGCAGCGCCGGAAGACATTGCTCAACGCGCTCAAGCCTTTCGCGGCGGAGCGTTCGACCGATGCCGGCTCCGCCCTCAACGGCGCCGGCATCGATCCGAAGCGGCGTCCCGAAACGCTGACGATGGCGGAACTGGCTGAGCTGGCACGGCGGTTCGTCGCGCCCGGAAGTTGAAGCTGTGCTATAGTTTCCGACGAAAACCCGCCTCGTTTACAGGCGCTCCCGGCAGCCTGAACACGGCCCTCTTTGGCGACTCTCCCGAGTCGATGGATGGCCTGAGATCGTTTCCTGGGCGAACGTCCGCCCGGCTGGGATTTTGTATGAGTGTGGTCGAGCACCCGGTGACTGCCGGCGTGCTGCCTGTCGATGTCGTGCCGCTTGGCGGCCTTGGCGAGTTCGGCCTGAACATGATGGCGATCTCGTGCGGGGATACCACCATCGTCATCGACGCCGGTTCGATGTTCCCGGATCAGGATCTGCCGGGCGTCGACCTGATCGTGCCGGATCTGGCGTA
>JANOZI010000835.1:0-1556 GCA_031429375.1 Acidobacteriota bacterium
TGGCGATGTGTCGGCCAACTCGGGCAACAACATGCTCTCGCGCGACCCGGCGTTCACCGCGGATTTCCTGCGGCGCCATCAGCACAAGCTGCTCTTCGGCAGCGATTGCGGCTGCAGCGACGGCCACGGCGGTGGCGTGAGCCAGGGCAACAACCCGGCGGCGGCGCGATTGGCCGGCAAGTGTGTCGCGCGCGAGACGCTGACAGTCCTGAAACGGTCCACGCCGGCGGAGATCTTCCGGAAGATCACCTGGGAGAATGCCCACTCGCTGCTGAAAAACTGACCGCCCTCGAGACGCCACGTCAAACGCGCCCCGCCACCTTCCGAACTGATCCCATCACCTGCTGACGGGCGACTCGCCTGCATCGCGCCAGACGCGCGCGGCGCGCTTCCTGTATTCTTGCCGTGGCCCCGCGACCCGGCGCACGACCGCGGAGAAGACCACCAGGGCGATCGCCCAGCTGACTGAGAGGCGAAACAGCCCGTACGCGAGCGGCGGCAGCAGGGTGACCGCGCCCAGCCGCTCGCCCGCGAGGAACGCGAGGGGGCCGCCAGCCGCGCCGAACAGCACTGCGGGCACCGGTCGCATGATCACGCTGCGCAAACTGAATCGAAACGTCGTCGCCAACTGCGCCCACATGGCCAGCAGCCACGGCGGCGCCAGCGCGTCGCTCACTGTCCCCGATGTGAAGCGGTACGTGCCCGTCGCAATCTGAATCGCCTCGACGACCGCGCCAACGGCTGTGGCGAGAACCACAAGCCGGACTTCGACGGAGCGTTCCACAGACAGCGCCAGATGCACGCCGACCAAAATCATTGCAACCAGGAATCCAGTCCACGGACGATGCGACGCTCCGCCGAGCACGCAGGCGAACCATCCGATCTGATAGAGCGTGTAGTTGATCAGGTGAGTGTGCCGCAAAGGCTCACCTCGGAACGCGCGGAAACCATGGGAAGAAGGCCGGCGTGCGCGCGATGTATGCGGGGTAGCCCGGCTTCGACGCTTTGAGGCTGGTCTCGAGCAGCGTCACCCCCGACACTCGCATCAGCAACAGCGTCATGAGGGCCGGGCTCAGGACAGTGAGCCATCCGCCCGGCGTGGCTGCCGCCATCGCATATATGCCCCACCACATCGTTGCGTCTCCGAAGTAGTTCGGATGCCGCGTGTAGCGCCATAGGCCGCGATCGAGCACCTTGCCGCGGTTCGAGGGCTCGGCCCTGAAGCGCTCGAGTTGATGGTCGCCTACCACCTCGAAGGCAAGACCAACCGCGAAGCACAAGACTCCCAGGCCGTCGACGGCAGTGAGAGCAGCGGGCAGTGAGGCGCGCGTCGCGACAAGCAGCGGGAGGGCGATGAACCAGAGGAGCGCGGCCTGCAGCCAGAACACCGTGAACAGGCTGCGCCACCAGAACGACGGTCCATGCGAGGCGCGCATCGCCCGGTAGCGCGGATCCTCGCCCTTGCCGTGGTTACGGCGAAAGATGTGGTCGGAGAGACGCGCGCCCCAGAGCGTGATCAGCGTGACGACCAGCCAGGACCGCGGCGTCGACCCCGG
>JANOZI010000836.1:0-2943 GCA_031429375.1 Acidobacteriota bacterium
GTTGGCGCCCGGTGCGTACAGATGTGTGACGATGTCGCCGCGCTTGAGCAACGGCAGGATCGCGCGCATCGGCGAGTAATTCTGGCCGACGTGGATCATGACGGGGAGATTGAAGGGATCGGCCGCCGCCTGTGCGCGCCGCAGCGCCTCGAGATCGTTAGGGCCGGCGACGTTCGCCGAAAGGCGCGCCTTCACACCGACGACGACATCGCGATGGCGGGCGATGGCGCCCTGCGCCAGCGACACGTCGGCGCGAGTGATGTCGTGCAACTCGCCGCCGGGGGCGACCCCGGTGCGCGCGATGTTGACCAGGGCCCGGCCGATTTGCGGTGCGGCCCTCAGGTTGGCGGCGATGTCATCGATGTTGTCGGCGCCCCCCGATCCGCCATCGATAAAGCCGGTCACACCATCCTGCAGGCACAGCGGCGGCCCTTCCTTGTTGCGGCCGGCGTGCGAGTGGATGTCGATCAAGCCCGGCGCGACGATCTTGCCGCGCGCGTCGATCGTGTCGGTGGCGTCGCCGGCAAGGTTCGCTGCGACCGCCACGATGCGGCCCCCGGCGATGCCCACGTCGCGAACGCCGTCGAGCCCGAGTGAGGGATCGATGACACGCCCACCCTTGATGAGCAGATCGTAGGTCGCCGCGAATGCGGCCGGAACTCGACAGAGCATTGCAGCGCCCGCGGCGGCTCTGCAGCAAAACTGGCGCCGATTCATCATCGCAGTGGCTCCCGAAATGTTATTTGAGTCACCTGGGTCGAACCTGGAGCGGCCTGGCGACCGGCGCTGAGCCCCGGCGGTTCAGTGCGCAGATTGTGCCACAAAGGCCTCCACGCCGACGGCCCCACGCCTTGTTAGGCAATGCCCTGGATGCTAGAGTGCCTTTGTGATCTTCAAGATCGAGCTCGAACGTGAACAGGACGGTCGATGGATAGCTGAGATTCCTGAGCTCGCGGGCGTGCTCTGCTATGGCGCCAGCCAGCCCGAGGCCGTAGCAAAGGTGCAAGCCCTCGCGTTGCGTGTCCTGGCGGAGCGGCTCGACCACCAAGAAGCGCCTGGTGAGTTGCTGAACGTCACCTTCCAAGCTGCGTGAGTAACTGGCCTGCTGCGAAAGCGCGACGCATCCTCGCCGCGCTGCTACGAATCGGGTGGCGGATCAAACGACAGTCAGGTTCACATCGAACTCTCGCCCGGGAGGAATGGCCGGACTTCGTTTTCGCGTTTCATGACGATGAAGAAATCGGACCGGTAATGCTGGCGAGAATCGCGAAGCGAACCGGCCTGCAGCCTACCGACCTGTAAACCGTTCGGCTCGGTCTCGGCTATCAACGGCCAGGTTTCAGCCGCGACGCTTATTGTCTCGCGCGAGACGCTTACGGTCTCGTGCGCCGTCGCCGGCTGCAAACCGTGTTAGGCAGCCCTCAACTTCCAAATCAGCGTGGGCCCGTATCTCCGACCGGCCCAGCCAACGCACGTCCAACGGTAACCCCACCTCTCGAAGGGGGTGGCTTTCGCAAATGCTTGTTCGGGCGACAAGTCACTCCGCTGAATCTGGCGAAGCTGGTGCACATGTGCCAAGGAGCCGTCGGTGACTATCAATCCACCATCGCGAAGGCGGCTTATGATCTCACGAACCTAGCGATTTGAAAGCCAATGGACATTGCTGCCGACCTCGCCAGGGCTGTCGCCTCTGTGAAAGAAGACGCCGATGTCTGGAGCAAGCGATATCGAACGTTGACCGAACCCGCGCCTACGATTGACCGTGATACGCGAGTTCGTTTCCCGATGAACGTAGAACTCCGACCGTGTGCACGGTTCGAGAAACGGGTAGGACATCCCGCGGGCGTCTACCCGAGACTCCACGCTGCACGGCTTGCGTCCCGTACGCGTCAGGTAAACATTTCACTGCCCACGAATCGTTCGGGGTTGCCTGTCGGCATAATACCGGGAAGTCTCTGCCAGTGGCCCGCAGCGCACCACGGCACGTCGTCCGCCTCGTCTCTTTCTGCAGTCGCAGAATCTGCGCCGCGATCCGCGAGCGCTACGCCCGACGCCCACGCGATTTCACCTGCGCGAATCCGCCATCCAACGGGCAGCACGGCCGGCGTTCGTTCCGCCTTGTGACTTCGGCGAGCCGGGTGCTATCTTTACCGCCCCATGGCTGTAGACATCACGCCACCCCATAAAGGGGTGGCCTACCCGAACGCTGAGGCCCACGCGAGCACCAGCGCCAACGCCGAGCAGCGCGCGGGCAACGGCCGGTTCCTGATCGCCGACACGGCTCCGGACGAGGTGTTCACCCGCGAGGATCTGTCGGACGAACAGCTCCTGTTCGGTCGCGCCGCCGAGGACTTCATGCGCACCGAGGTGCTGCCGCGCGTGAAGGAGCTCTACCAGCACGATTGGGTGCTGACGCGCGAGCTGATCCAGAAGGCGGCCGATCGCGACTTCACTCGGCTCGAGATTCCCGAAGCCTATGGCGGCCTCGGCCTCGACAAGGTCAGCACCGCCTGCGTCGGCGAGATGTTGAGCCTCGACCCGTCGTTTGCCGGATCGCTCGGCGCCCACACCAGCATCGGCACGCTGCCGATCGTCTACTTCGGCAACGAGGATCAGCGCGCGCGCTATCTGCCCCGCCTCGCCAGCGGCGAGCTGATCGGCGCCTTCGCGTTGACCGAACCTGAGGCCGGCTCCGATGCGCTGTCGGCCAGGACCACGGCGACGCTGAGCGCCGATGGCAAGTTCTACACGCTGCGCGGCCAGAAGCTGTGGATCACCAACGGCGGCTTTGCCGACATCTTCACCGTCTTCGCCAAGATCGACGGCAAGCACTTCACCGCCTTCATCGTCGAGCGTGGCATGGGTGTCGTCAGCGGCGCCGACGAACACAAGCTCGGGCTCGACGGCTCGTCCACCACCGCGCTGATGTTCGACGAGGTCAAG
>JANOZI010000837.1:0-5428 GCA_031429375.1 Acidobacteriota bacterium
GACGCCAGCCGGGTGTTGGTCTTGATGGGGAAGTTGAGCGGATCCTGTCCGCTTTGGTTTTTCACCTGATAGACCTCTTGCTCCACGGCCACCAGCGCCGTGGTCAATTGCTCGCCCGCCGATCGCACTTCCGCCGGCGCGTCCTTGATCCGTTCGGCGATGTCGGTCTTGATCCACCGGATCTTGATCACCGCGAGATTGGCCTCGTTGACCTTGTCGCGGATGCGGCTGGCCAGCGACCACTGGAATTGCAGGTCGGCATCGCTAATCGGCCGCAGCGGGTGCTTCAGCACCTGGAACGACTGCGTCTGCGTAACGCCGTCGGCGGTCAGCCGCACTTGATAGGTCCCGGGCAGCACGGTGGGGCCGTTCTGTGTAGCGCCCCACAGGATCATGCCGGGGAACGTCACCACCCCGGTTGAATTCAAGTCCCAGGTATACCGATTGAGTCCCTCGGTCATCGGCGCGCCTTGCGGCCCGCCCCCGCCACCACCACCCGCGGCAGGCTCGGCATCGGGTTTCGCGGGAGGCTGTCCGTTGATCGATCGCACGACCTGGCCCTTCGTATCGAGAAAGTCGATCGTCAGGCTCTTCGGCGGCGCTTTCAGGAAGTAGCTCACGATTGGCCGATCCAATCCGCGCGTGGCATTGGCGGGCTTGAACACGGCCACGTCGGTCAGCGGAGCCAGGCCGAACTGGCGCAGCGCGGCGATGTCGTCCATCACGTAGAACGCCCGGCCGTGTGTGCCAATCGCGAGGGCGTTGTCTTCGACCACGAGATCGGCAATCGGCACGTCGGGCAGGCCGCTGCTGAACTTCAGCCATTGCTCGCCGTCGTCGTACGAGATGTAGACACCGTGCTGCGTGCCGGCGTAGAGCAGGCCGCGGCGCGCCGGATCTTCGCGGACCGTGTGCACGTAGTCGCCGGCGGGAATGCCGTTGACGATCTTCGTCCACGTCTTACCGTAGTCCCTGGTGCGGAAGATGTACGGCGCGCGGTCGCCGAGCAGCATCTTCTTGACTGCCATGTAGGCCGAGCCGTTGTCGAACGACGAACCATCGAGCTGGCTGACGCGCCCAAGGTCGGGCATGTCCGCCGGCGTCACGTTGACCCAGGACTTGCCGTGATCGCGCGTGACGTGCACCACGCCGTCGTCGGAGCCCGTCCAAATCACGTTGACGTCTTTCTTGCCGGGCGCGAGCGCGAACACCGTGGCGTAGATCTCGGGGCTGTTCATGTCGTGCGTGATCGGACCGCCCGAGTCCTGCATGGTCTTGGGATCGTGGCGGGTCAGGTCCCCGCTGATCGCCTCCCAACTGTCGCCGCCGTTGGTCGTCTTCCAAACCCGCTGCGAGCTGGTGTAGAGGATGTTAGGATCCGCATACGAAAGGATGATGGGGTAGGTCCACTGCCAGCGTTCTTTCACATCTTTCGACGGCTCACCGGAAAAGAACCTCGGGTACGCGCCGATCTCCTTGTATTCGCCGGTGCGACGGTTCAGGCGCGTCATGAACGTGCCGTTGTTCGATCCCGCATAAAAGATGTCGGGATCGGAGGCATGCGGGGCAATGTAGCCGGGTTCGCCGCCGCCGGCCTGGTACGGCGCGACCGGCGGATTGCCGCCGCCCCCGCCCCCCCCGCCGCCGCCCGCGTTGGTGTTGCTCGGCACGCACAGCGTGCTGTTGTCTTGCTGCGATCCGCACACGTGGAACGGCAGATGCGCGGTCGTGACGACGTGGTACCACTGCGCGGTCGGGAAGTCCTGATCGCTCCAGTTCGGCACGCGGGCGTTGACGTCGAAGCTGATCGCGCCGCCGCCGTCGTTGCCGTTGACGACGTGGTTGGAATCGTCCGGATCGACCCACAGGTCGTGATGATCCCCGTGCGTGTTTTGACCAGCCTGCGTCAGCGTCTTGCCGGCGTCCGTGGAACGGAACAGCGAGGTGTTCTCCATGTAGACGACGTCTTTGTTGCCCGGGTCGGCGAACACATGCGTGTAATAGAACGCGCGCTGCCGCACGTTGCGGTTGCTGTTCATCAATTTCCACGACGCTCCCGCATCGTCCGACACGAACAGCCCGCCGTTTTCGTTCTCGACGAGCGCATAGACGCGATTGGAGTCGGCGGCTGTCAGCGCCACGCCGATTCGGCCGACCATGCCCTGTGGCATGCCCGGGTTGCGCGTGACCTCGCTCCACGTCTCGCCGCCGTCGGTCGACTTGTAAAGCCCGCTGCTCGGGCCGCCGCTCGACATCTGGTATTCGATGCGGTAGGCCTCCCACATCGCGGCAAACAGCACGTTCGGATTCTTCATGTCGATCGCGATGTCGACGGCGCCGGTTTTCGTGTCCTTGAAGAGCGTGCGCTTCCACGTCTTGCCGCCGTCAGTGCTCTTGAAGACGCCGCGTTCTTCGCTCGGGCCGTAGTAGAGGCCGAAGCTGGCGACGTAGACGATGTCGGGGTTGGTGGGATGAATCCGGATCTTCGAGATGGCGTCGGAGTTGCGAAAGCCGACGTTGGCCCAGGTCTTACCGGCGTCGCTCGATTTGTAGACGCCGTCGCCGGGCATGATGTTGCCGCGAATGCACGACTCGCCCATGCCGATGTAGACGATGTCGGGGTTCGACTCCGAGACGGCGACTGCGCCTACCGACGAGCTCGTGATCAGGCCGTCGGTGACCGGTGCCCAGTTATTGCCCGCGTCGGTGGTTTTCCACAGCCCTCCGCCTACGGCGCCGAAGTACGCCTCGCGCGGGCGGCCCTTGACCCCCGTGACTGCGATCGAGCGGCCGCCGCGGTTGGGTCCGATGCTGCGCCACTTGTAGGCGTTCAGCAACGCCGGGTCAATCGAGGGCGCTTCCACCCCACCACGCACAGTCCGCGTGGCGGGGGCCCCGGCCTGCGCCGCGATCGACGTGACGAGGGGGTTGAAAGATCCGGCAAGGACGACCGCAGACAACAGCGCGGATGCCAGGGAGAGCCATGATCTCAGGGAAGAAACCGCCATTGTGGGCCTCCGAAAACGGTGAGTCTATCAGAGGCCTTACAGCCGCGGTGGCAGCGCTACAGTCCTGATGGCACACTGGGTGCGGATTCAGGACCCGGCCTACCCACTTTGCCTCTTCTCAGCCAGCTTTACAGGGCGCCAGCCCGGCATGGCCCTTGCTCTAGAACCCGGTGAGGCAACAAATGACTGCGAAGCTACCGGTAGTTCTCCTGGCAGGCTGTGTTCTGACAACCTCTCTAAGTCTCGCCTGCGCTCGCACCGAAGCGATCGAAGACATGCCCGCGGGCACTGAGGTGACGGTGGTCACGAGCGACGGCACCCTGGTGCGCGGCAAGATTGCCAAGGTCGAGCCTGAGCGCGTGATTCTCACCAGCGATCGCGGCGCCAAGAAGCCCGCCAATACCGAGATCACGCGCACCAGCATCACCGAAGTGAAGCGTGTGAAGCCGGGCGATCTCGACACGTCCGTCGACACGCGACGCGAGCCGCGTAGCGACGCTCGCGAGCCGCGCAGCGAACCGGCGGCCACGCGAACCGCCCCGGCACGCGCGAGGACCGTGACGATTCCCGACGGCACCACGTTTGACGTCGAGCTGGGCTCGGCCCTCGCGTCCGACACCAGCCGCGTCGAGCAGGATGTGACTGGGACCCTCGACTCAGCGGTGGTGATTGACGAGGCCACGGTCATCCCGGCCGGCAGCAAGCTCCGCGGCTACGTGACGAGCGCGCGCGAATCGGGCAACGTCAAAGGCCGCGCGGAACTGGGGTTCCGCTTTACCAGCCTGACCGTTGGTCCGGTGACCTACGACATTGCGACGACGCCGCTGTTCTATCGCGCCGAGAGCAACAAGAAAGATGACGCCGTGAAGATTGGCGTCGGCGCGGCCGCCGGCGCGATTGTCGGCGCCATTACGGGTGGCAAAAAAGGCGCGGCGATTGGCACGGCCGTCGGCGCCGGCGCCGGCACCGGCGTCGTGTTGGCCACCGATGGCGACGAGATTCGTCTCGCCGCCGGCCGCAAGCTCAAAGTTTCTCTGACAGACCCGCTCATTATCCGCTCGAGATAGTCCTTCCTATACGCGCGGAGGCCATTCATTGGCCTCCGCGGCCCGCCTTCGCGTCTTGACGCTCTCGCCCCCTTCGGTTGCACGGTTCTTCCAGTCTTCAGTGGCATCATGGAGCATGGCGTTGCGTGTCTCGGATGTCGTCATTCGCCGCGCGGAGCCGCGCGACCTCGAAGCGCTCGGACGGCTTGGCGCGACGTTGATGCGGGCGCACTACGCGTTTGACGCGCGCCGCTTCATGTCTCCCGGCGACGATCCCGAGGCCGGCTACGCGCACTTTCTCGGGCAACAGCTCGATAAGCCTTCGTCGATCGTACTTGTCGCCGAGCGCAGCGGCATGCCGTCGGAACGACGGGCGCCCGTCAAGGGGAGGCCGCCGGCGCTGCCTGTTCCCTCAGGCGAAGTGACGGGCTACGTCTTTGCCTCGATCGAGCCGCAATCCTGGAAAGAACTTCGCGACGAAGCCGGCTTCGTCCACGATTTGATGATTGCCGACGAGGCGCGGGAGGCGGGCGTCGGCAAGCAACTGCTGGACGCGGCGATCGAATGGCTGCGCGAGCAAGGCATGCCGCGGGTCGTGCTGTGGACGGCGGCGCCGAATGACATCGCGCGCCGGCTGTTCGAGCGCCGCGGGTTCCGGCCGACGATGATTGAAATGACGATCGAGATCGAGTAGCGTGCCGCCCCTTCCGCCGGTCGAAGAGTACGCTCGGCGGCTGGCGCTGCGGCAGGCCGCGGCGGCCGCGCGTGAGCGCACACACATCCACCTTGGCAACGCCAAGGTCGCGGTGTTCATCGGCGCACTGATGTACGGAGCCGTGACCCTTGGCGGCGATCCGAGCTCGATGGTGTGGGCGGCCGCAGTCGCCGCGTATCTCGCGCTGGCGGTGTGGCACGAGCTCACGATCAGGGCGCTGACGCGTGCGCAGGCAGCCGTACGGTTCTACACCGACGGCACGGCGCGCATCGAGGATCGCTGGATGGGCATCGGCGCCACCGGCGAGCGTTTTCGCGACAGCCAGCATCCCTATGCCGACGACCTCGACGTCTTTGGCGCCGGCAGCCTGTTTCAGCTCATCTCCGGCGCGCGCACACCGATGGGCGAAGAGCGCCTGGCCGCGTGGCTGTCGTCTGCGGCTGCCACGCGGGACGTGCGCGAGCGCCAGTCGCGCATCGCGGGATTGCGCACGCGGATCGATCTGCGGGAGCGCATCGCCGTGGTCAATGCCGGCGCCCGGCGCCGGATCGCGCCCGCACCGCTGATTGCGTGGGCGGAAGCCGCGCCCTCGCTGCCGTCAGGACTGCGGGTCGTGATCGTCCTGCTGGCATTGGCCTTCGCCGTCGCCATGTTTGTGA
>JANOZI010000838.1:0-2896 GCA_031429375.1 Acidobacteriota bacterium
GTAGTGCGCGTGGACGTCACGGCCACCTCGCGCGACGAGCCGGTCACCGATCTCACCACCGCGGAGTTCGAGGTCACCGAAGACGACGTGGCGCAGGAAGTGCAGACCTCGCAATTCATCCGTGTTGACGGCGAGCGCAAGTCGGACCTCAACGATCCGCTCGAGATCCGATCGCGCGAGCACGCCGCGCTCGAGGCGGCGCGCGACGACGTCCGGCTGTTTGCCATCTTCCTGGATGACTATCACGTCGACAAGCGGCCCGACATCACGCTGCCGCTGCGCGACGCGCTCACGAAGTACGTCGGCCAGTTCCGCTCCAACGACCTGCTGGTGATGATGGATCCGCTGACGACGCTGTACGACCTCAAGTACACGCGATCGAAACCCGACGTGATCAACCGCATTCGCACCTTCGAAGGCCGCCGCGGCGAGGTCTTCCCCGTGAAGAGCGCGATCGAAGAAGCGCAGATGTCGCAGCGCAACTGGCAGGAGCTGCGGGCCGGCGTCACGCTGTCTGCGCTCACCGCGCTCGCCACGCAGCTTGGCGGCATGCGCGAAGGCCGCAAGTCGATTCTGTTCGTCAGCCAGGGCCCGCCCGTCCGGCCCGGCAGCCCGAATGACGACCGGTTGAGGGAAGCGTTGCAAGCAGCCAACCGCGGCAACGTCACCATTCACGTGCTCGATCCGCGGCCGCTTGGCACCGTGGCATTCGGCGGAGACGACACGCTGCGGCGGATCGCCTACGAAACCGGCGGCCGCGCCATCGTCAACACCAACAACCCGGCCGAGCAACTGCAGAACATCATCGCCGACGCCAGCGCCTACTACCTGGTTGGCTACACGCCGTCTCGTAGCGCCAACGACGGCAAGTACCACCGCATCGAGGTCAAAGTAAGACGACGCGGCATCAGGATCGCCGCGCGGCGCGGTTACTGGGCCGCGAGTGAGAAAGAGATCACCGCGGCGGCCGAGGCCGCGGCCACGCCGGTCAACGTCGGGCTCACGACCGCGCTTGCCGCGCTGTCGCAATCGTCGAGCAACACGCGCGCCGTGGCGATCTGGACGGGGCTGTCGCGCGGCACCGGCCCGAACACGAAGCTCGCCATGTCCTGGGAACCGAGTCCGGCGGTCACGGCAGACAAGCCGGCGCGCCTCGAGATCCAGCCGGTCGACGACGCCGGCAAGCCGACGATGGCGGCGCAGGTGATTGCGGGAGCGCCGGGAGAAATCCCGATGGTCGCGCAGTTCGATCTGGTGCCGGGCCGTTATCGCGTCCGCTTGACGTCGCTGACCGCGGCCGGCGACATCATCGATCGCTGGATCCAGACGGTGACCATTCCCTCGCTGTCGAACGAGCCCATCACGCTCTCGACGCCGCGGTTTTTTCGGGCGCGGAACATGATCGAGCTCAGGGCGATCGAAGCCAACCCCGCGCCGGCGCCGGCCGCCGCGACGAGGTTCCGGCCGAGCGATCGCGTGCTGGTTGAAATCGAGTGCTGGACCGCGCCGGGCACGACACCGGCGATCAAGGTCGAATTGCTGAATGCCAAGGGTGACGTGCTCAAGCCGCTGCCGGCGCCGGAGCTCGCCGACGGCCGGATGCGCATGGTGCTGCCGGTCGGAAGCCTCGCGCCCAGCACCTACGTCTTGAGGGTCACGGCGACCGTTGGCGAACAGGCCGCCGAACAATGGGCCGCGTTTCGCGTCGCGCCGTAGCCTGTGCTGTCCGGGATATCCCACTCTCCTAGCACCTGCCAGAATCCCTCCGCGTACGACGAGCGGTTCGTTTAGGACGCTAGGAATACCCCGTGGCACGCGAGTAGTGGAATGCCCTCGCGTGCCTTAAACGTCCTTAAATCTCGTCAGCGCGCTTCAGGGAGGGTGTAGTGAAGATCAAGATCGCATCTCTCGTTGTCGGGCTGGTTCTCGTCGCCTCGATCGCGTTTGCCCAATCGGTGGGCTCTGCCGGAAGTTTCGGAGTACTGGGGGCCACGACTGTCACCAACGCCGGAGCGACCGTTGTCACCGGCAACCTGGGCGTGAGCCCTGGCACGGCTATCACGGGTTTCGCGCCGCCTCCAATCAACACCATCGAGGGACCCGGCACGGTGACGGCTGGATTGGGAGTCGTCACTGACACGATCTATGCCGGAGGCCTGGTCGCAGCCCAGGCGCACGCGGCGGCGTTCGTGGCCAACGAAGAGCTCAAGATGATGGCGTGCCCGCCCGCCAACAATCTGACGGGACAAGACCTTGGCGGCATGGTGTTGCCGCCGGGGACTTATTGCTTCAATTCGTCGGCGCAATTGACGGGTACGCTCACGCTGACGGGCGCAGGTCCCTGGGTCATCAAGATGGGGAGCACCCTCACGACGGCGGCCGTATCGGCCGTGCTCGTGCCGGACGTGACGACATGCAGTGGCGCGCAGGTGTTTTGGCAAGTTGGGAGTTCGGCCACGCTCGGGACCGCGACCCAGTTCGTCGGAAACGTTGTGGCAGAGACGAGCATCACCGTCAACGCCGGTGTCAGCGTTTACGGAAGTCTGCTGGCGGTCAATGCGGCCGTCACGCTCGACAACAACCTCATCTCCGCTTGCGGCGCCGTCGCGCCGCCGCCTCCACCTCCACCTCCGCCATGTGCATGCGAGTGTGAGCACAAGCACAAGCATCATCACCATAAGGGAGACCACCACGGTGATCACCATCACGGGAACGATGATGGACACAAGGACGACTGCGACGATCACCACGGTGACGGCGGCGACAACAAGGGCGACAACAAGGGCGACAACAAGGGCGACAACAAAGCCAACGACAAGGGCAACAACAATAAGGGCAACATTGGCGGCAAGGAGAAAGGAAACGCTAAAAAGAAGTAACAATTACCGGGGCTTCG
>JANOZI010000839.1:0-13580 GCA_031429375.1 Acidobacteriota bacterium
CGCTCGCCGCCGAGCGCGTCGTCAAGCCCGCGGACTTCATTCGCGCCGTCGTGACGCGCGACGACGGGCGGCTGGCGTGGTTCTTCGACACCATCGCCACGATGAGTCCCGATCGACTGGAGGCCGCGTTCGGTCCGCCGCCGTTCCCCGCGCAGCTCGAGCAGGCCCGGGCGTTTTACTCGGCCTTCCGCGGCACGGATTCGAACTGGAAACTGGAAGAGCACCCCTTCCTGCGCGGCGTCGCGGATCCCTGGATGGTGGCGACGCAGGTGGAGATCAGGCAGGGCCAGGTCGCCGGGCCGTTGTGGCAGTGGCTGTGGGAACCGCTGTTCGATCGCGCGGACATCTCGCGGCGGCAAGCCGGTTTGATTCGACCCGAGTCGGCGTCGCCGGTCACCCTGGCCTGGCTGTGCCAGAAGATTGCCGACTCGTCGCCGCAGGAACGGCGCGACCGATTCGGGATGCTCCGCTTCGCGCAAACGGTGTTTGGCGGCGCCGCCGACGCCGACGCCGCCGATGTGCTGATCGCGCTGGGCGGATACCGCCGCTACCAGGCGCTGCTGCTGACGCTGGATCGCATGGACATCACCGCGCCGAAAACGTTTGCACGCGCCATCGACGCCGCGCGCCGCGTCGAGGAGCGGCCGGGTCGCGAGCAGCGCAATTCGCTGGCGGCGTTTCAAGGCGCGCTCGCGATCGTGGAGCGCGCACGCATCACGCGCGCGATCGACGCCGCCACGGCCGAGCGGCTGGTGTGGTCGCTCGCCGACGCCGTGGACCGCCCCTCGACTATGCCAGGGGCGGCCCCGATCGTGTCGAAGGGCCGCGACGAATCCGTGCCGGCAGAGGTCGCCGGTTGGATCAAAGCCACACTGATAGATGCGCTGCCGCCGCTCGTGCAGCCCGATCAATGGACCGCAACGACCACCGCGTACGAATCGAAGATCCTGCAGGCCATGGCAGGGCCGCCGGTTGAAACCGATCAGACGCGGATCGATTGGGAAGGGTTGTCGTACCGGGTCGATCTCGCGGCCGGGGAGCGGCAGCGGCTCGCACGCATCCGCGAACAAGTCGCCTCGCCCGGTCTTGACGCGGCCATCGCATCGGGTCAGCCGCAACCGATCGCCGACGCCCTGCTGGCGCTGATCTATACGCCGGCGCTTGGCGATCCGGATGGCGCGGCGCTGCTCAGCACCGACATCGCGACCCGGCACGAGTTCGGACTCGACGTGCCGACCATCGGCAGGCGCGACGCGCTGTCGTGGACGCTGCCGCGCGACCAGGTCGGCGACGGCGGGCCCTGGCACATCCAGGGCGCCATCGTCGGCCTCGACCTGGGCCTGGGACGCCTCGCGCTGCGCCGCATTGTGGACAACGAGATGCCGGTGGCGCCGACGATCAACCTCAACGATCAGATCACGCTGTCGCGCACGGTCGTCGCGCTGAACCCGCGCGAGATGCGCGACCGCGATCGCGATCGCCTCGTGCAAGCGATCGCCCGCGGCCGCGGCCGCGTGGCCGCCGCGACCACGCTGCCGGCCATACAGGCGCTCGCGGTGGAAGCGCAATTCTCTCACCCGTTGCGACAGACCATCCCCTGGCTCTATAGCCGCGCGCCCGGAGCCGTGCCCTCGCTTTTTGCGCTTCGCGACTTACTGTGGCTGGGCAAGCCCGAGCTCGAACAGTCCGAGCTCGATCGCTGGGGCCTCTATGCCGAGGTGCTGCACGGCCGCTTGAAGACCGTGATGCCCCATCCCGGTCCGTGGGAGGATTTCGGCGGCCGCTCCGATGGCGGGGTGATCGGCGCCCAGACGCCGGATCTCACGTTGCGGATCGCAGAAGAAACCGCGCGATTGAAGCTGCCGGCCCGGCTCGTGCCGGCCCTGCTCGGCTTTGCCACCCAGGATTACTGGCACGATGTGAAGGCGCGCTTCGCGGACGACTGGCCGGCCATGACGCGCCAGGCGCTGGCGCTTTCGCCGTCCAGAGTAGAAGATTACGTGGCCGCGCTTGCCGGGGGAGGGCCGCTGCGGCCGCGCTGACTGTAAACTTCGAACTTTGAACTGTTATGTACCGACTGGTGGTCCTGGCGGCGCTCGCTTTCACAGTGTCTGACACCCGCCAGGATCCGGCGCCGGTGTCAGACACTTTACAAATCCGCGTCGTCGCGCCTGAACCCGACGCCTACGTCAGCGGCGTGACGCTGCTCAAAGCCGCGGTGGTTCCGGCCGTGAAGGCGCTCGAGGTCAACCAGCTGCTGTTTTATGCAGACGGGAAGCAGGTCTGCAACGTGCTCGATCCGATCGCCGCGGAGTGCACGTGGGACGCCGGCGACGAGCTTCGGCCGCACGTCATCCGGGTTGTCGCCAACCTGAAGAACGGCGGACGTCTGGTCGTCAGCTCGCGCACCAAGGGACTCGAGCAAGTTGAAAAAGTTGTCGTCGACGTCGTGCAGATCACGGCGGTGGTCACCGACCGGGGCCGCTTCGTGCCCGGCCTGCCGCGCGGCGCGTTCAAGCTCACCGAAGACGGCATCGCGCAAACCATCGAGCATTTCTCGTCGGAGGGCTCGCCGCTCGAGATCGTCGTGGCGATCGACGTCAGCGAAAGCATGACGCAGGCGATGCCGCAGCTGAAGAACGCGGTGAAGAAATTTCTCTCGGCGCTCGGTCCGAAAGACCAGGTCACCGTGACCGCGTTCAACGACAACATGTTCACGCTGGCCAAGCGCGAGACCAGCGTGCCGCTGCGGATTCGCGCGATCGACCGGCTCTCGGCCTGGGGCGGCACGGCCCTGTACGACGTCATCATCCGCGGTGTGCAGCAACTGTCGAAGCAGGCGGGACGGCGCGTGCTCGTCGTGTTCAGCGACGGCGACGATCGCACCAGTCACGCCACCATTCAAGCCGTCGAAGCGGCGGTCCGCGCCAACGACGCCATGCTGTTCATGGTGGCGCTCGGGCGCGGCGTCAAAGAGGCGCAGCTCAAGTCGGGCATCGAGCGGCTGGTGGAGCTGAGCGGCGGGCGCGCCCTGTTCGTCGAGCGCAGCGAGCAGCTCGACGCCCCGTTCGCCGAGATCCTCGACGAGCTGTCGCACCAGTACATCGTCGGCTACGAATCGTCCAACCCGAAGCGCAACGGCACGTGGCGCGAGGTCAAGGTCGAAGTGCCCGGCACCAACTACTCCGTCCGCGCGCGCCAGGGTTACCGCGCGCCGGGTCCGTGATGTCGATCGATTCTGGCGCGGGCAGGCCGGGCTCCTGGAAGACACTCGCCGTCCTGTGGGCGGTGGCGCTCGCGACCGTCACCGTTGCCGTGGGCGCGCAACAGCCGCCGCAGCTGCCGCGCCCGGCGTTCGAAACCAAGACGGAGCTCGTGCTGATCGACGTCAACGTGATCGATCGCGACGCGCGGCCGGTGCCGACCTTGACGACCGATGATTTCGAACTGCAGGTCAACGGCCAGCCGCGCAAGATCGATTCGCTGCAATTCGTCTCGACGGTGCCATCCAACGCCACGCCGACCACGGCGCGCGAGTCGGCGTTCAGCTCCAACGAAATGGCGACCACCGGGCGCCTGCTGCTGGTCGTGGTCGACGAGAACAACCTGCGCACCGGATCGTCGCGCGCCATCCTGCGCACCGCACAAACGCTGTTCGATCGGCTGGGCCCCGGCGACATGATCGGCCTCGCACGATTACCCAACGGCAGCGGCAACGTCGAGTTCACCACCAACCGCGCGCGCGTGACCGCGGCCATGGGGCGGATCACCGGCAGCGTCGGTGGCCGGACCGGCATGACGAAGGTGAACCTCAGCGAGGCCTGGGCCCACGAGTCCAACGATCTCTCGCTGTGGGAGAACGCCATCGATCGTGAATGCCAGGGTATGACCGGCGCCGACCGCGAGGCGTGCGCCAACGCGCTCGAAAGCGACGCGCGCGCCATGATCATTGAAATCAGCGCCCGCACCCGCATCACGCTGTCGGCGCTCGAAGGATTGCTCAAGGGCCTGGGCGCGCTCAACCAGCCGATCAACATCGTGATGATCTCCGAAGGCCTGTTCGTCGCGCGCGATCGGCAGAACATGACCGAGATTGCGCGGCGCGCGGCCGAAGCGCGGGCCACCATTCACGTGATCCGCCCGGGCCAGTCGTACTTCGACATCGACGACACGGCATCGCCCGGCGTGTCGAGGTTCTACGAAGACGGCCTGCTGGCCGAAGGCCTCGAACAACTGGCCGGGCAGACCCGCGGCACCATCGCCACCGTCAACGGTTCGGCGCAGATCGCGTTCGATCGCCTCGGCCGCGAGTTATCGGGCTATTACCTGCTTGGCTTCGAGCCGACCGCCGCGGATCGCACCGGACGAGAGCGCCGCATCCGCGTACAGGTCAAGCCACGCGGGCTGACGGTGCGGGCGCGTCCCACGTTCGTCATTCGCGAAGAGGCACGGGCCGAGACCAACGGCGCGACGACCGCGACTGATCAGGTGAAAGAGCTGCTGAGGGCGCCGCTACCCACCCGCGGCCTGCCCATGCGCGTCGCCAGCTACACCGCCACCGACGCGGCATCGTCGAAGATTCGCGTCGTGATCGCCGCCGAGGTCGGCGACGATGCGACGGAGGAAGCGGAGTGGCCGGTCGGGGTGATGGTGCTCGACAAGAACGACCGGGCGGTCGTGAGCCGGGCGGGGCCGTCGAAGCTCGAGCCCGCCAGCCCGCGCGGTCCGTCACCGCGCTTGCTGCTGACGTCGCTGTTGCTCGACCCGGGCGAGTACACGCTGCGCCTCGCCGCCATGGACGACGCCGGACGAACGGGCAGCGTGCACCACTCGTTCAACGCGCGCTTCTCGCCCGCGGGCAAGTTGAACGTCTCGGATCTCGTCTTGATCGCTCAGCCGCTCGAGGCCGGCGGCGTGCCGCGGCCGCGCCCATCGGGGGTGATCGACACCGAGGGGCTGTCCGCGTTGATCGAGATGATCAGCAGCGACCAGAACCTGCTCGCGCGTGCCCGGGTCATGGTGCAGATCGCCGATGGCGAAAACGGCAGCGCGCTGGTCAACATCGAGGCGCGCCAGGCGTCGCGCGGCCAGGGCCAACGCGCCTTTGCCGCGCGGTTGAACCTCGGCGTGCTGCCGCCGGGGGAATACATCGCGCGCGCGATCATCACCGCGCCCGGCCAGCCCGAGACACGCGTGATGCGGGCGTTCGAGCTCAGGCCGATCGCGGCCGCGCCGACCGAAGCCGTGGATCTCGGCGTGCCGCTCGATCCCGATGCGCCGCCCGCGCCGCTGGCTGCGGTCAAGATCTTCGCGCCCGTGCCGCGCTTCGTCACAGACTCTGTGCTCGTGCCCGGCGTGCTCCGTCCGTTCCTCGACGGGCTCGAAGACACGCACCCGCCGTCGCCGGCCGTCGCCGCGATCCTCGAACAGGCGCGCAGCGGCAACTATGCCGCGCCGAGCGAGCCGGGCGCGACGCCGGAAGATGAAACGGCGCTGACGTTCGTGCGCGGGTTGAGCTCGATGCAAAAGGGCGACATGCCGCAAGCCGCCGCGTGGTTTCAACAGACGCTGAAAGGCGCGTCGGATTTTCTCGGCGCGGCGTTTTACCTCGGCGCCGCGCACGCCGCGCAGGGCCGCGACAAAGAGGCTGCCGGGGCGTGGCAGATGGCGCTGCTCAGCGAGAACCCCGCCGCGGTGTATCCGGCGCTGGTCGATGCGCTGCTACGGATCGGCGACGGCCGCCAGGCCCTCGACCTGATCGAGGAGGCGCCGGATGCGTGGCCCGACGACAACCAGCGCATCCGCCGCGAAGCCACCGGACTCGCGATGCTCGGCGATTACGCCGGCGCGCTGCCCAAGCTCGTGGAGTTGCTCGACACCAAGAACGACGATCAGCCGCTGCTCTTCATCGCGATCCAGGTGATGTACAAGCTGCACGCCGAGAAGGGCGGCCTCGACGCCGCCAACAAGGCGAGGTTTGCCAACTACGTGCAGCGCCACCAGGCGCTCGGCGGACCCGACCGCGCCATCGTCGAAACCTGGCGGCGGTTTGTCATCAAGTAGAGGCGGGACTTTAGTCCCGCCTTGCGAGGCGGGTCTGAAGACCCGCCTCTACGCTTTGCGAATGCCCGCGACGCGGTCGAGCGCGGCGAAAAACTTTGCCCAGAGCGAACGTTGTCCGGGAAGCACGCCGCGTCCGCCAGGAGTGAGCCGGTACGAGCGACGGCGACGTTGACCCTTCTTTTCAACCCAGCGGCCCTCGATCAGGCCCTTGCGCTCGAGACGATAGAGCGTCGGGTAGAGCGACGTCACGTGAAAGACGATGGCGCCCGCGGAGCGTTCGTTGATCAAGCGGCTGATTTCATAGCCATATCGCTCCTGCTGTTCGAGGAGGGCGAGCACCAGTAACTCGGCGCTGCCGCGTTTAAGCTCCTGCTCAAGCCTGTTCGTTGGCATATTTGGCTATGAACAATATCACGGCTCGAGGCTTGGGCTTAAGGCCTTTGAGCAGAACCCCGTCCCAAGTTCCCAAGCCCCAAGTCCCAAGCCAACTCCACGAACTTGGAACCTGCAGAACCCATTGCAAACAAGTCACTTCGAGCCTGTGACAGAAGTATTACAGTGGCGTCCTTCCACACCTGTTACTGTCGTTTTCCTATGGTTCCTGTCACTGAAATCTACGGCCGCAAGGCCTCGAGCGGCGAGATCAACTGGATCACCGCTATCGCCATGGTCGCGTTTCACATCCTCGCCATCGCGGCCTTCTTTTACATCGATTTCGGCGCCATCATGGCCATGCTCGTCCTGTGGTGGGTGGCCGGCTCGCTTGGCATCGGTATGTGCTACCACCGCCTGCTGACGCACCGCGGTTACAAGACGCCGAAATGGGTGGAGTACTTCCTGACCATTTGCGGCACGCTGGCGCTTGAAGGCGGACCGATCTTCTGGGTCGCCACGCACCGTATTCATCATCAGCATTCCGATCACGAAGGCGATCCGCACACCCCGCGCGAAGGCACGTTCTGGGCGCACATGGGCTGGATCATGACCGGCAAGGCGATGCACCACGACACCGAAATCCTCGCCCGCTACACGCCGGACCTGAGCAAAGATCGCTTTCACGTGTGGCTCACCACCTGGCACTGGATTCCGCAGGTGGTCGTCGGCCTCGCGCTGCTCGCCTACGGCGGCATTCCGTACGTGCTGTGGGGCACGTTCTTCCGCACCACCTACGGCCTGCACGCGACCTGGCTGGTGAACTCCGCGACGCACCTCTGGGGCTCGCGCCGCTTCCAGACCAAAGACGACTCGCGCAACAGTTGGTGGGTGGCGATGCTGACCTTCGGCGAAGGCTGGCACAACAATCACCACGCCCACCCGGTGTCGGCGCGTCACGGCCTGGCCTGGTACGAGATCGACATCAACTGGATCGGCATCAGCGCGCTGAAGATGCTCGGCTTGGCCTGGGACATCAAGGTCGCCAAGGTCCGTCTTCCCATGGAAGAAGAAGAAGCCGCGTAGAAATTCAGGGATCAAGGATCAGAGCTCAGGGATCAGGGATATTCTGAACCCTGAGCCATGACGAGACGCCAGACCGCGTCGATCCTCTTCGTCGTCCTCTGTGTCGTCCTCGTCGCCGCCGCGGTCACCCTCAACATCGGCTGGATTCTCGCCAACGGGCGGAGCGTCGCTCCGCTCGTGTTCGGCATCATCGCCTTCAGCCTGATCATCGCGGGCATCATCATCTACACGGTGTTTCTCGTCCGCGAAATGGGCATCACCGAGCAGCAAGACAGCTTCCTCAATTCGGTCACGCACGAGCTCAAGACCCCGATCGCCTCGATTCGCCTATACCTCGAGACGCTGCAGTCGCGCGACGTCGGTGATGCGCAGCGCAAAGAGTTCTACCGGATCATGCTCGAGGATGCCGCGCGGCTGCAGAGCACGGTGGAGCAGGTGCTGCGCGCCGGCGCGGCGCGGCAGAAGTCCAAGCTGCATTACATCGCGCCGGTCGACCTGGGCTGGCTGGTCGGCGAATGCGTCGACACCGCGCGGCTGCGCCACAACCTGCCGCCCGAAACCGTAGCGATGGTGGACTTCGATCCACAAACGCCGCTCGTGGTCGACGGCGATGTCGACGACCTGCGGACGGCGATCGCGAACCTGCTCGATAACGCGGTGAAGTACTCGGCCGGCCCGCCGCGGGTCACGGTGCAGGCCTCGGGTCCGACGAAGGACACGGCGTGGATCCGCGTGACGGACGCCGGCGTGGGCATTCCCCGCGCGCAGCTCAATCGCATCTTCCACCGCTTCTACCGCTTCCAGGGCGGCAGCTTCAAGACCAAGGGCACCGGCCTGGGCCTCTTCATCGTGCGCTCGATCGCCAAGCGCCACGGCGGCCGCGTGTTTGCGGAGAGTGCCGGCGAAGGCAAGGGCTCGACGTTCACGCTCGAACTGCCGCGCTCGAAGTCACCGGTCCCGAGCGAGCGGGAAAAAGTCGAAGGACGTGCCCTGAGCGAGCTTTCGCGAGACCAGCGCAGCGTGGGCGAGCGAAAGCGAGCCGAAGGGCCTGCCCTGAGCGAGTTGTCGCAAGACCAGCGCAGCGCAGGCGAGCGAAAGCGAGTCGAAGGGTGAGCCGCATCCTGATCGTCGAAGACGAAACGCACCTCGCCGAAGGCCTGCGGTTCAACCTTGAAGCCGAAGGCCACGCGGTGGACGTCGATGGCGACGGCCAGCAGGCGCTCGATCGGCTGCTGGCCGAGCGCGACAGCTACGATGCCGTCGTGCTCGACGTGATGCTGCCCGGCAAGGACGGCTTCACGGTGGCGAAGGAGCTGCGCGCCGCCGGCCACTACGTGCCGGTGCTGATGCTGACCGCGCGCAGCCGGCCCGCCGATGTGCTGCAGGGCTTCGAGGCGGGCGCGGATGATTACCTGCCCAAGCCGTTCGAGCTGCAGATTCTCCTGGCGAGGCTGCGCGGGCTGCTCCGCCGCCGCCAGTGGATGCAGCAGGATCAGCACGAGCACGAGCAGTTGACGTTTGCCGGCAAGACGCTGGACCTCGAAGCGCTGGAGCTGCACGTCGGCGACAAGGCGTACCAGCTCACGCAGATGGAGTGCGACCTGCTGCAGTACCTGGTCAAGAACGTCGGCCGGCCGGTGTCGCGCAAGGCGATTCTCGAGGACGTGTGGGATCTGCACGAAGACACCGACACGCGCGCAATCGACAACTTCGTGGTGCGGCTGAGGCGGTATCTGGAGAAGGAACCGACCAAGCCGAAGCACCTGCTCACCGTGCGGGGGGTGGGGTATAAGTTCGTCGAGTAGAGATCAGGGATCAGGGGATCAGCGTAACAAATGCTCTTGATGCGGTGACCCCTGATCTCTGCCCCTGATCACTTCATCCCAAACAACAAGAACGCCGTCTTCTGCGTGGCGCGGAAGTTATCGTCCGACACCACCAGCAGCGTGTGTGTGCCGTCGGGAAGCGCCGGCCCGAACGACAGCGCCTCGAAGTTTTCCAGACGCGCCAGCGCCGGCGACAGCTTCGGGACCAGCGCTGACAGATCGAGCAGCGGACGCTTGCGGGCTTCACTGCCGACAAGCTCCACCGTGAACAACTGCACCGCGTTGGCGCTGCGCTCCCCGGCGCTGTCCATCAGGCACGCGCGCTCCATCGCGACCAGGGTCGTTTCCGACAGCGCGAGCAAATCGACCAGGCCGTTTTCGCCGTCGCTGCAAATCTGCGGAAACCCCTCGATGCGCGGTGTCGCCGAAATCATGTAGCGCCACTCGGACCCGGGCTGCCAGCGGTCGCCGCTGCGCTCGAAGGCGATCAGCCGGCCCGCCCCGGCGTGCGTGAACGACGTCGGCTCGTCGTCTTCCTTGAGCGGCTGTTCGAGTCCGGCGATCACGCGGCCGCGTGGCGTCACGGTCAGGCTTTCGAAACCCTGGTTGTCGCGCAACCCGTGGGCCGGGTCCGCGGTGATCGAAAACACCGGCGGATACGGCGTCACGCTGACGACGACGCCGTCACGACGGACGTGAAGAATGACGGGTTGCCACCATTCGCCGTCACGCACGTGACCTTCTTCGCTCATCAGGAAGCTGCCGTCGGGCAGCGCCGCGATGGCTTCGAGGTCCGACTCGCGCGCCACCCGATCGGCGACGCCGGGACCGGGCGTGAGCGCCATCATGCGGCTGGGTGAGACGCGCAGCTGTCCTCCAGCAAATTCGATCGTGAGCCACGCGACTCGCGTCCCTTCGCGATCGTCGATCGCACCGATCCATTGCCCGCTTTTCAGATCCCGCGCCAGTCCCGACAGGCTGCCGAACCGAATGCTGTCGTTCAACGACGGATAAACGGCAGCGGCGGGACGGGTGAATTCGCCAAGCCACGTGAGCGACAGGGGCCGCCCGGGTTCCGCGGGGACCGCCGGCACGCGCGTGCGTGGCGGCGCGCAGGCGCACACGAAAAGCGTCACGATCACAACAATCGCGGTCGCCGTGCCGTGCAGAGTCATTCTGTTGGGAGTCACGCTCTGGCCAAGGTCCGCCAATGATAATCCGCAATTCTCGCGCTGGCTCAGGTCAACAGCCCGTGGTGGAAGTGGTGGCGAGCACCGAGACCGGTGATGCGCCCCGCTGGCAAGGCGCGAGGACTGAGAATATTGGGTATATTTGAAGGACGAGCAACGCAGTCAGCGGGGATGCAGCGCCGGTTGAATGCCGTCACCACTTTCACCACGGGCTGTTAAGCTTTCCGCGGCATCTGCTTGTCGAAATAGCCTCCAGGAGGGTGAAGATGAATCGTTTGTTTGTCGCGGCCGCCATCGCGGCCATCGTGTTTGTCCCCTGCCGCGCGCATGCGCAGGCCGGCGCCAACCCATACACCGACGCCGTCAAGGCGCAGCTGGCGCAGGTGAAGACCCCGATTATCCGGACCGCCGAGAAAGTGCCGGAAGATCTCTATTCGTTCAAGCCGACGCCCGAGGTGCGCAGCCTCGGCCAGCTCATCGGCCACATTGCAGACGCCAACTTCAACATCTGCGGCGCGGGCGGCGGAGAAAAACCGCCGGCCAATGGCGGAATCGAGAAGACCACCACCAGCAAGGCCGCGCTGCAGAAGGCGCTCGCCGATTCGTTCGCGTTCTGCGAGAAGGTGCTGGCAGCCATGGACGACAAGAAGGGCGCCGAGAGCATCAAGTTCATCACCGGCCCTACGCCACGCCTGATGGTGCTTGCCTTCAACAACTCGCACGGCTACGAACATTACGGCAATCTGGTCACCTACATGCGGCTCAAGGGCATCGTGCCGCCATCATCCGAGCCGGCGAAGTAACCACCAACCAACGATAGAGGCAGAAAACATCAAGACCCAAGGAAAACCCTAGACCATTCCAAGAGATTTAACCCTCGGCAGGCTACCAAAGGGCCCGCATTTGACTTACACTGCGAGCCTTCGTATTAAGGCCCCCCGGCCCCTGGAGGAATGGCAATGATTCGCAACGGTACAACTGTGCGTCGTGGCGGTAGCTCGCGGGTTCGCCTGTCGATGATTGGCAAGTGGGCGCTCATCGCGGCACTGGCGGGCGGCACCGGCCAGACCGCGCTCGTGGCGCAGGAGCAACTCATCGTCGGGCGCAATTCGAACATGCTCGGCGGAGAGCAAATCCTCAGGCTGAATCCCTTCGAGGTGCGGGGCGACGTGCTCGGCCGGGCGGACAATGAGCCGTCCTGCGCGATCTCCACGCGCCATCCCGATCACATCATGTGTGGGGCCAACACTTACCGGATGGTGGATGTGCCCGGTGTGAGCGCCACCTCGGAGACGCGCGATGCGTGGCAGGGGGTCTACCAGTCGGTGACCGGCGGCGACACGTGGGAAAGCACGCTGCATCCGGGATTCTTTCTGGACCCGCAGCCCCATGTTTTCAAGCTCCTCGACTTCCGCGCGGCGGCCGACGCCACCGTGCGGTCCGGACCGGCGGGGCTGGCGTTTTACAGCGGCATCGCCTTCAAGAAGGACAAGTCGGTCAACTCGCTGTTCGTCTCGACATTCGCCGACCTGAACAACCGCGAGAACGACACGATGCCGTTCAAGTTCGTGCGGACGACCATCGTCGATCTCAGGCTCGCGCCAAAGTTCATCGACAAGCCCTGGATCTACGTTGAGGCGGCGCCCGCTGGCCAGACGTGCAAAATGATCGTGCCGACCGATGCCGAAGGCACGACGCCTCTGTGGGCATCGACGTGGTGGGGAAGGCTCGTCAGCCGCTGGTTGGCGAATCGCTTTCCCGGGTGGACGCCGAAGACTTTTGTCTACCAGGAGGTTCCAGCCAGCATCATCCACGTCGTGTATTCGATCTTCCAGGACACGGCCGAGACGAAGTCAGACCTGATGTACTCGAAGTCCACGAACTGCGGGTTGACCTTCAGCATACCCAGAAAGATCAGTGCGGTCGCGGAACCCGCCAACGGGGCCGCGATTGCCAAGGTTGCCGTCAACGGGTCGCAACGGGTCTTCGCCGCATGGCGACGCGTAAAAGTCGGCACCACCGCTCCCGCGCCCCATGCCGTCATCGCCGTCGTGTCGAACAACAACGGCGGAACGTGGTCTGTCCCCAAAGTCGTTGCCGAAATCTGTCCCTTCGAACAACGCACGACCGCCAATTCGTTCCGGACGACGGCCTTTCCTACGATGACGGCGGATGCCAGCGGGCGTGCCTACGTGGCGTGGTCGGATCGTGGCCGCGATGGTAGCGGCGCCTGCGACCCGAACGGTGCGGGGCGCATCATGATTTCGACCTCCACAGACGGAGTGACTTGGTCACCACCGCAAACGGCGGTGCCGTCCCCGACAGGCGAGCACCAGATCACGCCTTCGTTGGCCTTCACCGCAGGCAAGCTGTTCCTCGCCTGGGTGGACTTTTCGCAGGACGTTTCCGGAGTGTTCGGGCAGTTCGTTGACGAGGCCAACCTTTTCTCCGGCACTCCGCCGGTACCCGTCAACGGGACGGCGAAGCGTCACACCGCCGATGTGCGCGCTGCCATGGCGAACCCCGTCGCCGCGCCCAATTTCGGCGCCGACGTGGCGCGGGTCTCGAAGTACCTGATGGGCCGGACACCATCGATCGCGCCGTCCGTGCCCGGGCAACCGGTTCAGCTGCAATGGAACGCCGTCAACCGGCGCTGGGCGCGGAAGATGACAGTGCCCTTCGACGGCGACTATATCGACATTGCGACGAGGCCCTTCTTGCCGCCGGACCCGACGGCGAATCCCCCGCGGCCCGATTGGACGCCGAACAACGGACTGGTTCCAACCACGCCGACGATCTTGATGGCGTGGACCGACAACCGCGACATGCGGGACGTCCCGCCCTCGAAGCTCAACTCCGACGGCTCGGTGCCTTTTGTGGTGCCTGTCAACGTTCCGGGTGTACTCGAACTGCCTGCCGGTGCGAGCATCGTCGATCCGACCCAGCCGACGCGCCCGATGTGCGTGCCCTTGAGCGGCAATTCGTACAAGACCGGAACGACGAATCAGAACGTCTACGCGGCTCGCGCCCTGGCGGGCTTCGC
>JANOZI010000840.1:0-6025 GCA_031429375.1 Acidobacteriota bacterium
CTGCGAGAAGCCAAGGCGCGCGGCCTGACGTATCGCGTCGAGCCCTGCCCGATGCCCGGATGGCATTCGGGCGACAGCTTTCATAACAACCTGGCGTATACGCCCGGCGCCTGGATTGCGCTGCATCGCCTGTGTGAAACACACGGCGTCGGCGATCAGTTTCGCATCCACTACGACCCGTCGCACGCCATCCTGATGGGACAGGATTCGCGGTCGATCTTTCAATACCTCAAAGACACCGGGTACCAGTTTCTGATCGGCGGCTTCCACGTCAAGGGGCAGGTCATCGATTCGCGCGGCGTCTCGGCGTGGGGCTACGGCGGCCAGACGTTCGAGCGCGGCGATTGGAAGCAGAACCAGCCGTCGAGAGAGCCTGCGGATCAGCTCAATGCGTGGAAGAAGCAGACGGTGCTCGCGGAGCACGAGCTGCCGGGCACGGCGCGGCACGACCCGCTCGCGTATCTGCAGAACCGCACCGTCGACTGGCTCGATCATCAACTGGCGGCCCGCGAACTGCTCGCGCTCGACGTCGCCACCACACCGCTCATCGTCGAGCACGAGTACCCGAAAGCGCGGATCCAGGATGCCGCGCGCGTGAAGCCGATTCTGCAGGCTTCAGTCGCGTTCGTTCGCGCCATCGATCGGGCCGCCGCCAGCATGTACGCGCTGCAACACGAAGTGCTCCCGGCCCAGGGCATTCCCGCCCAGGGCGCCGGGCGCGAGCCGTACCGGTCGTAACCGGCCCGGTCCGGCGCGTCGCGTCAACATCCGCTAAGTTGGGGTCAGGCCTCGAAATTTAGCGAGATCGCTTCTCGTCCCCACTCGTGTTTCGCATAGCGATATACGCGACCGCCACCATTTTGGCCTTGCCGCGCCCGGGACCAATCAGTAACTTGCCTTCTTCATGACGGCGATCGATCGATCACAAGTCCAGGACGCGCTCGGCGCCGCAGACGGCCTGCTTCGGCTCGCGCCGGCGTGGGTGCCGCGGACCTTCATGCATCCCGGCCGGCGGCTCCGGCTGCATCCCGACGATCTGTACGCGCTCGGCGCGCACCGCGGCGGCATCAACGAGCGCTGGTTCTCGTCGACGACCAACGCCGACAACGGACCGGGCACACCGGCTGACGAAGGCTTGAGTTACGTGCACGCCGAAGGCGGCCGGCGCTTCCTGTTGAAGCACGCGGTCGACGTGGCCGGCGATCTGCTGCTCGGATCGGCGGTGATGGCGCGCGAGGGCGGCTGGAACGTGCTCTGCAAGTTCTTCGACAACATGGGGCCGATTCCACATCACATGCATCAGACCGATGCGCAGGCGAAGCTGGTCGGGCGCAAAGGCAAACCCGAGGCGTATTATTTTCCACCGCAGTACAACCAGATCGAAAACAACTTCCCTTACACCTTCATGGGCCTAGAGCCGGGCACGACCAAAGCCGATGTGCGGCGCTGCCTCGAGAACTGGAACAAGGGCGACAACGGCATCCTCGACCTGTCGCGCGCGTTCAAATTGCAGCAGGGCACCGGCTGGCAGATCGATCCGGGCATCCTGCATGCGCCCGGATCGCTCGTCACCTATGAGCCGCAGGTCGCGAGCGACGTCTTTGCGATGTTCCAGTCGATCGTCGAAGGCCGCGCCATCGATCGGAGCCTGCTCGTCAAGGACGTGCCGCCCGGCAAGCATCACGATCTGGATTTCCTGGTGGCGTTGCTCGAGTGGGAGGCGAACGTCGATCCGGAATTCGCGAAACACAATCGCGTCTTCCCGGTGCCGGCGCAACCATTCGCCGCGACCGAGCCTCGTGGCTTTCGAGAGCAATGGGTCTGCTATGGCACCAGCTGGTATTCCGCGAAGGAATTAACTGTGCTGCCAAAGCACACCGTCACGATTACGGATCAGGCGGCGTACGGAATCATCGTCACGCAGGGCTACGGCATGTTTGGTCCGCTGCGCGTATCGACGCCTGCGATGATCCGGTTCGGCGACATGACCGAGGACGAGCTCTTCGTGTCGGCGGACGCCGCGCAGCAGGGCGTCCGCATCGAGAACTCGAGCGCGAGCGATCCGCTCGTGATCTTGAAGCATTTCGGTCCGGGCAATCCCGACGCGGAACCGCTTCGGCAATCAAGGACACGATCATGACCAAGTCTCGGCACGTGTGGCCGGCGATTCACAACGCGATGTGGCCCGGCCTGGTGGGGAAGGGGCCCGATTCCGAACCGCCCATCGATCTCGACACCATGCTCGATCTGACCGCGGCGGCGGCGACCAACGGCGCCCGGTTCGACGGCGTCGATCTGTTCCTGTTCGACCCGCACGTCAGCATCGACGCGAGCGACGACGAGCTGAAGCGGCTGCGCGACCGCATCGCCAAACATGACTTCGTCGTTGGCTCACTGGTGGCGCCGGTGTGGCCGCCGACCGGCGGCGGCGCGGCCATGGGGAGCGCCGACGACCGCAAGAACTTCGTGACGCAGGTGCGCAAGGCCTGTCTGATCGGCCGGAAGCTGAATGACCTCGGCATTCGATCCTACGGCGTGGTTCGCATCGACTCGGCGTCGAGCCCGAGTGAATGGGCCAAGGACCCCCAGGGCAACACCAAAAAGATCGCCGAGACCTTCCGGGAGGCGTGCGACGTGGCGGAGGCGCACGGCGAAACGCTCGCCGCCGAAGGGGAAATCTGCTGGGGCGGCATGCACAGCTGGAGGCGGATGACCGAGCTGCTCGAGATGGTGAATCGCCCGAAGACGCTTGGCTTCCAGGCCGACATGGCGCACACGCTGCTCTACACGATGGGCTACAACGCGCCGGAAGATCGGCTGCTGCCAGAAGGCTACGACTGGAAGGATCGCGGGCAGCTGCAGGCCGCATTGAAACAGGTCACCGATGCGCTGCGGCCGTGGACGAAGGACTTTCACGTCGCCCAGAACGACGGCACCGTCAAGGGATCGGGCTCGCACGACAAGACCGGACGCCACTGCCTGCCGCACGATGCCAACGGCAAGCTCGACATCGTCCACGACGCGGGCTACTGGTTGAAGGACGCGTCGGGCCAGCCGACGAGGGCGGTGCGTCATGTCTGCTGGGACGGCTGCATGTTCCCGAACGAAACGATGATGCAGCAACAGACGTGGCGCGACATTCTCGGGGTGATGTCGAGCGTGCGCGACGCGCACGGCTGGGACTAGGAGACCGTGACAATACCAACACGGAAACTCAGAAACACGGAAACACAGAACGATGTTTTGGTTTTTCCAAAAAACTCTGTGATTCTGTGGTTCCGTGTATTGCGTTTGGTGGGACTAGTATGGCGATGAAACCGCTGAATATCGGACTGGTGGGCTACGGCTTCATGGGCCGGGCGCACTCCAACGCCTTTCGGCAAGCCGCCAACTTTTTTGATCTGCCGTTTACCCCGGTGTTGAAAGCGCTGTGCGCACGCACCGGCGATCGAGCGGCGGCGTTCGCCGGTCGATGGGGTTATGAAACTGTCGAAAGTGACTGGCGCAGGCTGGTAGACCGCAAGGACATCGACTTGATCGACATCGCCACACCCAACGACTCGCACCACGACATTGCGATCGCCGCCGCTCGCGCCGGCAAGATGGTGATGTGCGAGAAACCGCTCGGCCGAACGGCGGCCGAATCGGAAGCGATGGTGGCGGCGGTCGAACAGGCGGGCGTGCCGAACATGGTTTGGTACAACTATCGGCGAGTCCCCGCCGTGACGCTGCTCCATCAATTGATCGGCGAAGGCAAGTTGGGGCGCATCTTTCACTATCGCGCCAAGTTCCTGCAGGACTGGACGATCTCGCAGGACCTGCCCCAGGGCGGCGAAGGCTTATGGCGTCTCGATGTGAACGTGGCGGGGAGCGGGGTGACCGGCGATCTGCTGGCGCACTGCATCGACACCGCGCTGTGGCTGAACGGACCGATCGCCGAAGTCACCGCCATGACCGAGACCTTCATCAAGCAACGCAAACACAACCTCACCGGCAAGGTCGAACCGGTGGGCATTGACGATGCCAGCGCATTCCTGGCGCGGTTCCAGAACGGATCGCTGTCGACCTTCGAGGCCACGCGCTACGCGCGCGGGCACAAAGCGCTCTATACGCTCGAGATCAACGGCGAACACGCGTCGGCGTCGTGGGACCTCCACGACCTGCATCGCCTGCAATGGTTCGATCACAAGGATGAAGGCCGCACCCGCGGCTGGCGCAGCGTGCACGTCAGCGACGGCGATCATCCGTACATGAAGAACTGGTGGGTGCCGGGCCTGCAGATCGGCTACGAGCACTCGTTCACACACCAGTTTGCGGATTTCCTGCAGGCGGTGGGTGCGGGCCAATCGGCGGCGCCAACGTTCCGCGACGGCCTGCAGACCGATTACGTAACCGATGCCGTGCTGAAATCGGCGTCGAGTGGACGGTGGGAACGCGTTGGCACCACGAAAGAGGCTGGGGTCGCATGATGAGAAAACACGTCGCACTCGCTCTCGGGTTGATCGCGGTCGTCACTATCGGGGGGTCCGCCTTCGCTCGCGGAACAGCCAGCGAGCTACGGCGCGACGGGCAGCCCCCCGCGCAGGGACGGGGCGGCGGGGGGCCGAGAGGCGCCACGCCCCTCGTGATGGACGACCGGGCGGGCTTTCAACCGATCTTCGACGGCAAGACGTTGACCGGGTGGGACGGCGATCCGGCCTTCTGGAAAGCCGTGGATGGCGCCATCATCGGGCAGAGCACGCCCGAGAACGCGGTGAAAGAGAACACCTTCATCATCTGGCGCGGCGGGGAACCGAAGGACTTCGAGCTCAAGGTGCAATTCCGCATGAGCGCCACGAACAGCGGGATTCAGATCCGCAGCGTCCATCTGCCTGCCGGCACGCAGACCGGCAATCAGACCGTGCAGGGCAAGTGGGTGATGAAGGGATACCAGGCCGACATGGATTTCGGCAATCAATACACCGGACAGATCTACGAGGAGCGCGGCCGGGGCTTTCTGGCCATGCGCGGCCAGGCGGTGTACGTGCCCGACGGTGAGGGCGCCAGGCCGCAGGTCATCGGCAATCTGCAGCAGACGCCGGACGAGCTGAAGGCGATCATCAAGCAGAACGACTGGAACCAGGTGCACTTGATCGCGCGCGGCAACATCATCACGCAGATCTTCAACGGCGCCGTCAGCAGCATGGTCGTGGACGATGACACGAAGAACCGATCGCTCGGTGGCTTGATCGGGTTCCAGATGCATGTCGGCGACCCGATGAAGGTCGAGTTCCGCAACATCTGGTTGAAGAAGTTGTAAAGCGAGCGAACCGCCCTCAGATTACCGGCGCTCGTCGAGGAAACCGAACGCGTGCACGGTCCCGTCGTCAGTGCCGACGTAGACCTGGCTTAAGGCGCTCCAGTAGCTGCCTGGTGACGCAAAGGTCGTCATCGACTTGCCGCTGTTCCAGAGCGCTTTGCCCGACACACCGTCGTAGGCATAGAGCACCGCCGGCGCTCCCTTCCCGCCGCTTGCAGCCGGCCTGCCCTGAGCGAGCGCAAGCGAGTCGAAGGGTCGTCCGGTTGACAGGGCGAACACCACACCGTTGACGATGATGGGTGTGGCTGGCGTGGTGAGATCGGTGGCCGTCCACTCGGGCTTCAGCGTGAACACACCGCGTTCCTCCGCCACACGAAGCGCGACGACACGACCGGAGAGCGGCACGAGAACCCACCGTTGCTCGGGGCCACTTCCGCTCGCGGCCGCACGCGCCCAGGTCGCCAGGGCCTCGGCAGCGATGGAACCACCGCTCGAGACGAGGGATTGCGACGCCATCAGCGGCGTCGCGTGGTTCGCGCCGCCGAGCGACGCCACGTCGAGCAGGATCACGCGCCCGTCTTTTGTCGCGGCGGCGACGACATCCTTCGCACCGTGCCGGAAGACCGTAGGTCCGGTGACGAATTCCGCGGTCGGTTGGGTGAACCAGTCCTTCAGCTTCAGTGTTCTCGGATCGAGGGCGACGATCGCATTCGCCTTGCCGTCTGC
>JANOZI010000841.1:0-2168 GCA_031429375.1 Acidobacteriota bacterium
ATTGGCCACTTTCTGCAGGCCGCCGATGATCGAGCCCTCGTCGATCAGCTCGACCTTCATCTTCAGCTCGCTGGCCGCCAGTGAATCAAGCACGCGGTTGACGCGGCCTGGCAGCTTTTCCGCGAATTCCTTCGCTTCGAGCACCGCTCCGAACAGACTGCCCGAGGTAAGGACCTTGCGCATGCGGCGGGTCATCAAATCGCTGCCGTTACGGCGGATCGACTCGTTGACGTCGAGGTCGGGTTTGATCGCGCGCGCCACCTCGTCGAGGTGCAGCAGGGTCTTGCCGAGCATCGTGAGCTCGGCCGGCGGCCGCATGTGATGCTCCCGGGAAGCGTTGTTCAATTCGATGAAGACCCGTCCGATCTGGATATCGGCGAGCGACTCGTGACCGTAGCGGCCGACCAGCGTGGCGATCGCCTTCTTGAAGGCCGGCTCGTCGAAGTCGGGCAGCTTCTCGCCGAGCACGACGGTCACCTCCGCGGCCTCTTCGCCGCGGCCCTCGCTGATGGCCAGCAGCAGCTTGAGCAGCTTTTCCTGCATGGTTGGCGTGATGCGCCCGATCATGCCGAGGTCGAGGAGCGCGAGCCGCCCGTCTTCCGTCACAAAGACGTTGCCCGGATGCGGGTCGGCGTGGAACACGCCGTCGATCACGATCTGTTTGAGGTAGGCGCGAATCAGCGTTTCGCCCAGCAGCTCGCCGTCGAGATCGAGCCGGACCACCGGGCTGATCTTCGTGACCTTCGTGCCGTTGACATACTCCATCGTCAACACCCGCGTGCCGACGTAGCCCCCGATGGGTTGCGGCACGACGACCATGTTGAACTCGGACAGGTTCTTGGCGATCAGCCGGAGGTTATTGGCCTCCTTGGCGTAGTCGAGCTCGGCGGTGATCGCCTCGCGGAATTCCGCGACCATGCCCACGACGTCGTACTGCTTGCCGGTTTCAGTGTGCTTCTCGAGGAACCGCGCGACTTCCTCCAGCGCTTCCAGATCCTTGCCGACTTGCACGGCGACATCGGGGCGCTGCACCTTGACGGCGACCTGCGTACCGTCGCGCAGGGTGGCGCGATGCACCTGCCCGAGGGAGGCCGCCGCGAGAGGTTTTTCATCAAACGTGGCGAAGGCCTTCGAGAGCCGGACGCCCAGGTCGGCTTCGATGATCGCCTGCACGTCGGCAAACTGGAACGGCTTGACGTCGTCTTGCAGCCGGGCCAGCGCCTCGATGTAGCGCGCTTCCATCAGGTCCGGCCGCGACGACAGCACTTGCCCGAGTTTTACAAACGTTGGGCCAAGCGCTTCCAGATCGCGCGCCAACTGTTCAGGTGCCTCGGCGTCTTCTTCGGGTTTCGTCACCTCGGTCGGCAGCGCTCCCGGTGTCGTTGGGCCTGCATTCGAGCGGCCGTACTTCAGGAACAAGGTGGCGACGGCGGCGTAACGGCTCAGTTTATCGGGCAGCATTTTCACACCTCGAGCGTTTGCAATTGGTGTGCCCACTTCAAGCCGCGTTATATGATCGAGCCGCTTCGATGGTGCCCTTTGTAATCGGTGTCGCCGGCGGGTCCGGCTCCGGCAAGACCACGGTGGTGCGGCGGATCGTCGACAGCCTGGGACCCGAGCAGGTGACGTGGCTCGATCACGACCGCTACTACCGCGATCGCAACGACCTGCGGCTGGAAGAGCGGGCGTCCCTCAACTACGACCACCCGGACGCACTCGAGACCGACCTGCTCGTGGCGCACGTCCGCGCGCTCAAGTCGGGCCGCCCCGTGGCGGCGCCGCAGTACGACTTCACGCGGCACGCGCGGTTGGCTCAGACCGACGAGTTCGTGCCGCGGCGCGCCCTGATCGTGGAGGGCATTCTCGTGTTCCTCGATGCGGCGCTGCGCGATTTGATGGACCTGAAGGTCTTCGTCGACACCGACTCAGACACGCGGTTCATCCGCCGCCTGCAGCGCGACGTCGCCGAGCGCGGCCGTACCATGGAGTCGGTGATCGATCAATACCAGTCCACGGTGAAGCCGATGCATCTCGAGTTCGTCGAGCCGAGTAAGCGCTACGCCGACGTGATCATCCCGCTGGGCGGCCACAACACCGTCGCCGTGGATCTGCTGCTGACGATGCTCAGAAGCGTCGCCGGACGAAGTTGAAAGTTGAAAGTTGGCAGT
>JANOZI010000842.1:0-7244 GCA_031429375.1 Acidobacteriota bacterium
CCGCTCTGAACCACGCGCGCCGTGATGCCCTCACCGAGCCGGTAGCGCGCGCGTTGCTGCGCCTGCCAGGCGACACCGGTCGCGGCGACGACGCGAAGCTCGTCGTCGGTGTCGTCCCGCAGCCAGACACCGACGCTGCTGGCGCCGACGAGATCTTCCAGGTGTTCGACGACACGCGCGAGCGCACCACGCAGGTTCGTGGCGGCCGCCAGCACCCGGCCCAGTTCGGCGAGTGCCGCGAGCTCGCCCGTCGTCGCCGGATGGTGGATGCGCCGCATGCACCCTATTCAACAGTTGTGGCACCTCCCAAGTCCAATACGACGATCTTGTCGTATCCATCAGAATTCCGACATTCTTGTCGTGACAATCGCTGACGGGGGCTGAAGGGGCGCCGTTCGCGGGCGCCCCTTGATGGGCCGCTAATAGGAGAATCCGATCCCAATCGATCCGATCAGTCTGGACCGCTCGCCGCCGTTGAAGGACGCCGTGGCGTCGCCGAGTTTCTGGAGCTCGACGCCACCGTGAACGTTCCATCCGCCGAACTTCGTCGTGGATCCGATCGGCACGGTCACGACGCCGGCGACGCTCAGGAAACCGAACGGGTGATCCACGCCGGCGAGTTCGTAGTAGTTACCCAGGCTGAACCCGGCCTTCACCGGTACCGCCACGCTGGCGCGCGAGCCAGTATAGCCTGGCGCGATCCCGACCTCGAAGTAGGTGCCCGGCTGCTCGCCACCATCGGCCTGGCCCAAACCGGGCGCCGTGTCCAGCTCACGCGCGACCAGCGCGTACGGTTTGATCGCGGCTTTGCCCAGGCGCGCGCTGTCGTCGACCGCAAGCTTGACCATCAGTTCCTTGACGGAACTGAAGGTGTTGTTGGGACTCGTGTAGGCGGTGTAGGTCGTGCCAAGCGACACGCCGCCGCCGAAGCCGAAGCCGAGGGTGGCGTAGAAGTCCGACTCGTACCAGAGCTTGGTGCTCGGACCCTTCATCCCCGTGTCGCCCGTGTGCTGGCTGTTCCAGCTGCCGACGTTGACGCCGACGCTCTTCAGGCCCGACTCGCCGGAGTACGCGGCGATGCCGAGGTCGGCCCATGGCCATGCCGCGAGTCCCGTGGAATGCTGCCGGATGCCGCGGAACATGTAGCGATTGAGGAAGTCGATCCCTCCAGTCAGCGAAAGCGCACCCGGATTCGGATCAACCGGCTGCGGGAGAGCGGTGCTACCTGATGGCGTTTGCTGCTCCGCACCGGTGGCCGGTGCGGATTGCGCGTGCGCGGTGCCGGCGCCGGCGCCGGCCAGCATGGTGAGAAGAAGCAGCGTGCGGCTAGCAATGCGATCAACAGATGGGAAGTGTGAGCCGATCAAGTGAGCCTCCTGTGCGGAAACCCACTCCACGTCGCGTGCCAACACGACGCCGGTCTGTTGGCGTCGCCACTAACCTGCCGTGATGCCGTCACTTAACCCGACACGCCGCATCCATGCGGATCGGGCATGACAACAACCGTGGCGTTTTCGATCGGGTTCGCTACGGTTTTGTCGGGCGGAACTACGGCAGCTCGATCAACACGATGTTCGAATTCTGCCGCAAGCGGTCGAAGACGATCGACTTCCCGTCTGCCGTGACGTCGAACGTCCGCAAGGCGCCGAAATTTGACAGGCGCGTGAGCTGGCGCTGCTGCTTGGTCTCAAAATCGAGCTGCCAGAAGTCTTGCGAGTGAATGAATGGCAGATAGACCAGTCCCTTGCCGCTCGGCAGGAATCGGTAGCCGCCCGGCCGGACCAGCACAGGCGGCAGTTCAACGGCTGTTCCATCGAGGCGCGTGCCACGCACCTGGACCTGTCCGACGACGGAGCGGGCGGCATAGACGACGAGGGTGCCATCGGGCGAGACCACGGGATTGAGCGCCGTGCCCTCGACAATTCGCTGCGGCCCGCCGCCATCGACAGGGATCTTGAACAACGCCGACCCTTGTGCGTCGCGGCCGCCGGCGACGATCCACTTGCCGTCAGGCGTCCAATCAACTGCGCCCTGGCCGGCGGCGCCCTGGATGTCGATCGATTCCGCCAACGTCCGGCGGTTCGATCCGTCGTTCGACATGATCCACAAGGTGCGCTTGCCGTTTTGCCTGACGACCAGCGCGAGCCGATTACCGGCCGGAGACACAGCGGCTGGTTCGGACAAGGCGGCGTCCACGTTTCTCCACACGTGGGACCCTTGCCCGTGCTCGACCTTCCACAATCCATCGCCCGTGCCCCGCGCAGACAAGTAAAACAGCAATCCGCCACCGAACCGGGGCGCGAACGCCTGTCCGGTCGGCACCGGTAACGGATACGGCCGCGTTGCGCCATCGTCCGCGATCCGATCCGTGAGCGGCACCTGCCACAGACCGGAACTGGGGTTGGCCACAGTGGCCACGAGCCGCCGGCCGTCGCGGCTGGCAGCCACCGAGGTGTATTGATCGACCCCTGACGACACGCGCGTCGACGTTTTTCGCTCGATATCGAGCGCCCACAGCCAGGGCCCCGACCCGTCTTCTTCACGCGCCACGTAAAGCAGCGTTCGCGCGTTGATGAGCGCCGGATAATTCACGGCGGCGTGCTGGTTGGTCAGCCGCTCTGGCTCGCCACCGGTCGGACGCGCACGCCACACGTCGACGTTCATCTCGTTTTGCGGTTCCGATCCGGCGACGAAATAGATCCAGCCGTCTGGTGACCAGACTGGATTGTTTCTGTGCAACCCGCTTCGCGGCAGAGGGACCTCGCTTGGGTTCGCGCCCGTCGCATCGGCGAGGAACATCGGGTCCTCGGCGTCGGGCGGTTTGTGGAAATAAACCAGCCGGTTGCCGTCAGGGGACCAGGCGGGGGTGTTGGCATCGGCCGGCAGAAAGGCCCGTGAAGGACCTCCGGTCAGCGGCATGAGCACCAAGGGCTTGCGGTCTCCGGGATTGAACCAGATCTGCGATCCGTTAGCCGAAAAGCCGAGCTTGCGCACGATCGATCCACTTGGCGCGAGCGGCGGCACCGCTTGAGTGAGGTTCGAGAAGTTGCCGCCGCCCAGCTGGATCAACCAGATGTCGAACTCGCCGTCATGATCCGCGAGGAACGCCACCCACTTCCCATCTGGAGAGATCTCGGCGCCCTCTTCGGCGCCTTCCCAATTCGTCAACGGCGTGAAGCGGGCGTTCGCCAGGGGATTCGCGGGCGCAACGCGGACCAAGGGACAGGCCATCGCAACCAGCATCAGCGCGAGCGCCACCACGGCGGCCCACGGCAGCCACGTCGTTCGGGTCGTGGCGCCGGCGGGCGCGGTCGAGCTTCCGGGCAGGACCTCGTCGATCGCATCGAGCTCGATTCGCGAATCGCCGATGTCCCGCAGCCGCTTCTTCGGATCCTTCGCGAGGCAGCGGATCAAGAGCCGCCGGATCGACGCGGGCGCCGAGGGCGGCAACGCCGCCCAGTCCGGCTCGCGCTCGAGAATCCTGGCGATCGAGTCCGACACCGTGTCGCCCGCGAACGCAGTGCGCCCGGTCAGCATTTCGTAAAGCACGCACCCGAAGGCCCAGATGTCGCTGCGCTTGTCGGCCGGCAGGCCGCGTGCCTGCTCGGGGCTCATGTAAGCGGCGGTGCCGATCAGGCCCTCCCGCCTTCCGCCCGCGCCATCCGACGAGAGCGATGAGAGATCTTGCGTGGCGCCGTCGATCGCGACCGCCTTCGCGAGGCCGAAGTCGAGGACCTTCACGAGGCCGGCCGGCGTGATCGTGATGTTCGAAGGTTTCAGATCGCGATGAATGATGCCCTTCTCGTGAGCGGCCTCGAGCGCGTCGGCAATCTGACGCGCGATTGCCACCGCCTCACCCAGCAGGACTGCCGTTCGGGACCGCAGCCGATCCGCCAGCGTCTCCCCGTCGACGAGCTCGAGCACCAGGAACTGGATGCCGTCGGCATGTTCGAAGCCGTAGATCGCGCAGATGTTCGGATGGTTCAGCGCCGCCAGCATCCGCGCCTCGCGTTCGAAGCGGGCCAGCCGATCCGCATCGCTCGTGAAGGCGGGTGGCAGCACCTTGATCGCCACGTCGCGCCCCAGCTTCTGGTCGCGCGCGCGGTAGACCTCACCCATGCCGCCCGCGCCGATCAGGGTCTGCAAGTGATAGCCGCCGAGGGTGCGGCCGACCATCGCCGTGGCGGCAAGGTCAGAGACGATGTCGGCGGAGCTGACGAGCGCCGGCCCGTCGAGTAATCCCCCGCCGCTCGTCGCACCGTTCAGCAGCGATTCGACATCGCGTCGCACTGCTTCGTCATCGCCGGCGTCGCGCAGGAAGGCCGCGCGCTCACCCGGCGGCAGGACGCTTGCCGCGTGATACAGCTCCTCAATCCGCTTCCAGCGTTCAGGCGTCACGACACTTTCCGGGCGCAATTGTAGCCGTTTGCCGGTCATGCCGGTTTTGACCGGCCGTTTCCGCATTCTTAGATAGGGAGCACTAAATGCGAAGACGGTTACAAATCGCGGCGCTCGGCGCCGGCATCGCGCTGGCGGGATCGACGCTTTATCCGGGGACGACACGGGCACAAGGCGGGCTCGTCAAGGTGACGCCCATCGGCAGCCACGCCGGCGAGTTATGCGCGCGCGACCGCGCGTTCCTGTTCGAAGACCCGACCGGCGTGCGGATTCTCTACGACCCCGGCTTCATGACCGACGACACCGATCCGCGGCTCGGCGAGGTGCACGTGGTGCTGTTGTCGCACGCGCACAACGATCACATCGGCAGCCGGCGGGATCGCGGCGGCACGTGTGCCGCGCCGGCGATGGGTCCAGCCAACCTCAACTCGAACGTCGCCTCGATCGCCGCCGCCAAGAACTCGGTGATCATGACGGCGACCGAAGCAACGGTCTTCCTCGGGCTGAAGGTCCAGAACATCCGCGGTGTCGCGACGCCGGTGTGTGCCTCCAGCGGTTTCGACGACGAGACCATTGTGCCGCTGTCGTCCGCGTGCACGGCCCCGTTAGGCATCAGCGGCAGCCGCACGATCAAGCGTGGTGGTGCGGCGGGCGCGGTCCGGATCACGGGCGTACCGGCCCTGCACCCCAGCAACATTCCCGCCGCGATTATCGACGCTCCAGGTCTGGCGCCAGGCACGACCGCGTATGCGGGACTTTCGGAAGGGTTTGTGCTGCGCTTCACCAACGGGCTCACCGTGTATCTCACCAGCGACACTGGAGTGTTTGGCGACATGTCGACCATCATCGCGAAGTTCTACAACCCGAACCTGATGGTGATCAACATCGGCCCCGGCGGAAACGGGCCAACGGCGATCGGGCCTGAGGATGCGGTGAAGGTCGTCCAGCACCTGGTGAGGCCCACGACGGTCATGCCGTCGCACGTCGGCGAGCAGGCCACGTCCGGGGGGCGCGTGCAGGCCAATACCCGGACCGAACTGTTCATGCGACTCGCCAGGGCATTTGCAGAAGTTGTGCTTCCGGTCAGCGACGTCACGCTGACCTTTGATGGCGACGGCCGCTGTGTCGGCTGCGCCCGCTAGCCTAGGAGACTGACATGGACCGCAGAATTGCATTGCCATTCGTCGTCGCTACTCTCTTCGTCACGGCAGCCTGTAACGAATCACGGGCGTCCCTCGTGATCCCAACCTCTCCCTCTCCCGCTCCCTCCGCAAACGTCCCACGGGCTTTTCCCGGCGCGCCGCCAACGGCAACGCTGATCAGTGTGGGCCAGGCCGTTCGCGCCACCGTGGCGTTATCCGACGCACCGTGCGAGTTTGGTCACGGACCGGAACCCTGCCTGCAGTTCGCAATCGTTCCCTCGACCTCAGGTCTGTTGTGGGTCCAGCTGAGCTCGGCGGGCCCAAGCTTGTTGGCATTAAAAATCGCCCACGTGGTGCGCGGTTATAGCGTCAATCGGATCGAGGGAACTGCAAATGTGAGCGCCGGACAGACTTATGAAGTCTCGGTGTCGCTGAACGCCGCCGAGGGCGGCAACACCAGTCAGCTTTTTGACTTGACGACGAAGCTCGATCCTTAGGTGGGTTCGTGATCGCCTCGCATCTCGCGTTGCAGCCAGGCCTTGGCGAACTGCCAGTCGCGCATCACTGTCTCGGGGGAGACGTTCACGACGGCGGCGGTCTCCTCGACCGTCAGTCCGCCGAAGAACCGCAGCTCGACGACGCGGCTCTTGCGGTCGTCGAATTTCGCCAGGGCCTCGAGCGCGTCATCGAGGGCGACGAAGTCCTGGCGCGGTTCGTCGCTGATCGCGCACGTCTCGTCGAGCGGGACCTTGACGACGAGCCCGCCGCGTTTCTGCGCCGACCGGGTGCGCGCGTGGTCCACCAGGATGCGGCGCATCACCCGAGCACACACCGCGAGGAAATGCGCGCGATCGCGCCACGTCACGGTTTGCGCGTCGACCAGGCGGAGAAATGTTTCGTTGACGAGCGCGGTGGCCTGCAGGCTGTGGTCGGCGCGTTCGTGCGCCATGTGGCGCCGCGCAATCTGGTGGAGCTCGCGGTGGACCAGCGGAATCAACCGGTCGAGGGCGCCATCGTCGCCGTGGCCCCACTGGAGCAGGAGTTCGGTGACCATGATTCATCGGGCGCCGGCGAGGTCAGGGCTCAGGAGTCAGCGCACCACATGCGCTGATCCCTGATCCCTGATCCCTGTTCGATCAGAAACTGAACTTCAGCCCGAACTGCACAATCCGCGGATCGTACGTGCTCGTGATGGTGCCGTAGTTCACCGCACTGCGGTTGCCGACCGGCGCGCGGAAGTTCACCCGGTTGAGCAGGTTGAACGCCTCGGCGCGGAACTCGAAGCCGCCGTTGCGCCACGGCATCTTGAAATGTTTCGAGGCGACCAGGTCGATCGTCCACTGCAGCGGACCGCGCACGCTGTTGCGTGGCGCGTTGCCAAACGGCTGGTTCAGGTCGGCCGGCACGGTCACCGTGGTGCGGCTCAACCAGTTGCCGGCGGTGCGCTCGCCTTGCGGCACCAGCGGATCGCCGCTGACGTTCGGGCGATAGTTGTTGCCGCCGCGGAAGTCCTGCTGGATGCCCGAGACCTGCTGCGCGGCGACGGGAACATACGTCAGCGTCACCATCTCGCCGGGGACCACCGTGTTGATGCCCGCCAGCTGCCAGCCGCCGAGAATGGCGTCGACCACGGGGTTGGCGTCGCTCAGGTACTTGCGGCCGCTGCCGATCGGCAGGTCGATCACGAAGCTGGTCGTGCTGTTG
>JANOZI010000843.1:0-2221 GCA_031429375.1 Acidobacteriota bacterium
TGGATGCACGGGTGGCGCGATTGTGGCCGCCGGGCCCATACACGCTGGCCGCCGCCGCGGCGCGAGTCATTCACACCGCGATCACGCGAAGCCCACGGGTGCACATGGCGCAGGTCGCGATCACGCGCGACGAGGGCACGCTCGGCCGCTCGGCGATGATGCCGGTGACGCTGCAGCCGTCAGGCATTCAGCGGATCGTCGAGCCGGCATTGTCGAACCGCGATCGCGTCCGCTACGACACCACTCTGCGTTCCTAACGCCATGTTGCGTTTCTGCGCGGCCGCCGGTCTTCTGGCCACCTTAACCGTCCTGTTCACCGCAGCCGCCTTCGCTCGCCAAGATCGCGCCGAGCAACGGCGCGACTTCGGCCTATCGGCCTCGGCCTATCTGTCGCACATCCGCTACCTGGCGTCAGATTCGCTCGGTGGACGCGGCAATGGGACTGCGGGACTACAACGCGCCGGTGACTACATCGCATCGCTCCTCGACAGTGGCGGATTGCAGCCGGCCGGCGACAACGGCACCTTCTTTCAGTCGTTTGAAGGTGAGATGACGGTCGAGCCGCTGCCAGCCGCGACGCTGATCATCCGCGACGGGACGCGCGCGGACACCTTCACGGTGGGTGATCAGTTCTACCCGCTCTCGATCATCGACCGCAGGCACGGCGAAGCGGTGCCGGTGGCCGATCGCATTCCGCTGGTGTTTGCCGGCTACGGCATTTCCGCGCCGGCGCTAAATTATGACGACTTCAAAGACGTCGACATCCGCGGCAAGGCGCTGGTCGTATTCACACACGAGCCGCAGGAAGCCGACGCGCGTAGCGTGTTCGACGGCACGTCCCTCACGCCCGGCGCGGCGGTTGCGACCAAGGCGCGCGAAGCCATGGCGCGGGGGGCGGTGATGCTGATCGTGGCGGACGACCCCTCGCATCACGTTGACTATGCGTTTAACCGGGCGTGGTGGAACGATCCGCAAAGTGACGACATGGGCATTCCCGTAGTGCGGGTCGCGCGGACCAGGCTCGCGCGCGCGCTGCCGGAGGTCGACTTCGAGCGGCTGGCGCGCACGATCGACAGCACGTTGTTACCGCAATCGCGCGAGCTGGCCGGCACGACGATCAGCTATACGGAGCATCGCGCCACACTGCGGCCGCGGCTGCGTAACGTCGTCGCGCTGGTGCGCGGCAGCGATCCGGCGCGCGCAGGCGAAGCCATCGTGGTGGGGGCGCATTACGATCATCTCGGGCTGGGCGGGCAATTCTCCGATGCGCCGGACTCGACCGGCTCGGTCCACAACGGCGCGGACGATAACGCCTCGGGCACGGCGGCGATGCTGGAAGTGTGCCGCGCGCTGGCGCGTCAGCCCCGCTTGCCGCGGACCATCGTGTGCGCGGCATTTGCCGGCGAAGAGATCGGCCTGCTCGGCTCGGCCCATTACGTTTCGCATCCTGCCGTTCCGATCGAGCACACGATCGCGATGATCAACCTCGACATGGTCGGCCGCGCCCGCGGTCGTGTGATGGTGGGAATGTTTGGCCGAAAGCCGTGGATGAGCGACCTGCACAGGACGATGCGTGCGTGGACTCGGCTGACGATCGACGACTTCGCCCGCGGCGGTTACCAGGCCGGCTCATCGGACGACGCGTCGTTTACCAGCAAGGGTGTGCCGGCCATCGCGTTCTTCACCGGCTTCCACTCCGACTACCACCGCCCGACCGACGACGTGCAGCGGATCGATGCGGAAGGCGGCGCCCAAATCGCCGCGCTTGCGCTGCGGCTCGTGACGATGCTCGCCGCACAGCCCTAGACCCCAACCGCGAGCATTGACAATGTAGCCACAAGGAGCTACATTAACGCCGATGAAGACCGTTGGCGTGCGCGAGCTCAAGAACCGGCTGAGCGAGCATCTCCGCCGGGTGCGCGCCGGCGAAAGCGTGCTGGTGACGGATCGCGGCGAAGTGATCGCCGAACTGATTCCGCCCGGACACGGCGCCACGGATGCGTCTGTACCGCCTGGCTTGATCGCGCTGGCGAGGAGGGGACTGCTCACCGTAGGCGCGCCGGCCACAGCCGCGACGTATCCCGCCCTGCCGAAGGCCCTGAAGCGATCGCGCGCCGCTCAGCTCCTGGATGAAGAGCGCGGCTCGCGGTGAGCCTCTATGCCGAGTCGAGCGCGGTGCTGGCGTGGTTGCTGGGTGAAGAGGCCGGCCCGCGAGTGCGCC
>JANOZI010000844.1:0-2298 GCA_031429375.1 Acidobacteriota bacterium
TACGCCGTCCACACGCCGATCGACGTCTCTCGCCGGCCGAGCGCCGCCGCGAACAGCATCGTGGTCGCGGCCATGATCACGATCTCGAACTCGCGCGCGACGTAGGCCTGGAGGGTCGGATAGAACACCAGCGAGGTGGTAAGGATGAGCGCCAGTAGCATCGGATCGCGCCTGGCGCCGCTAAACGCGCGCCACATCACGACCGCTGCGCCGGCGATCAGGATGGGAAAGACCGCGAGCAGCACCAGCGCGATCTGGCGATACGAATCCAGCAACGAGAGAGGAAGGGTGGTCAGGTATTGCGTGGGACCGCGATGGTAGAAGCTCGACTTGCCCTGAACGTCCGTCAGGTCCGCGCTCGCCCACAGCGTGGGATTGAACGTCTCCACGTACGCGCCTGGCTGCGTCGCATAGAAGTCACCGATGGAATAGGTCAGGCCTCGATAGGCGACGGCGCTGAAGCGGACGACGGCAATCGCAAGCAGCGCCGCGACGATCAGAGTTCGTCTCACAAGAACGCGTGATTATAGGATGAAGGGGGGAGGGCCCACCGGGCGGCTCTGTACTTTGGCGCCGCTATGGTGGGCAAACCTTCGAGATTGCTTGAAGCGAAGGTTTGCCGGAGGAGGGGGTCGAACCCACACTTCCCGGAGGAAACGGGATTTTGAGTCCCGCGCGTCTGCCAGTTCCGCCACTCCGGCCCGAACCTCAAATTATAGCCTGTCCTGAGCGAGCGAGGGACGTCGGTGAGCCTGACGAGCGACGCCCCGAGTCGAAGGAAGGACTAGGCCACCCGCGCGCGGCTTCGCGTGGAGCCTTACGGCGAGACGATGCGGAGCTTGGGAAAGTAATGGCGATAGCGGCGCGGATCGCGCGTCAGCAACGTGTGGCCCGCCACGGTCGCATGGGCGCCGATGTAGAAGTCCGGGAGCGGGGACCGGCGCTCGCCGCCGGCGTGCCGGTAGATGACGAACGCCCGGGCCGCCAGGAAGGCGGCTTCCCACGGCAGCGCCTCCCGCCGGACGAAGTCCTCCGGCAGATGCTCGTTGACCGCGTCGTACGAGTCAAACCCGGCCGACACTTCGGCAAGGATCACGGGATTGATAACAATGGGGCCGCGGTCGCGGCACTCGGCCACCATCGCGTCCGACCATCCCTGCCACTCCGACTCGTCGTCGAAGAGATCGATCAGGACGCTCGAATCAATCAGCGTCGATCTCATCGGGCTCGTCGCGCAGGAGCGCCATCAGCTCCTTGCTGCTCATCGTCATCTTCGGCCCCTCGCGGAGCCGCTTGGCGGTGAGCTGGCCGATCGTCGGGCGGCCGGCCTTGGGGCGCAACACGGCGCGGCCGCGTTCGACCGTAAACTCGACCTCGGTGTTCGGATGCAGGCCGAGTTTCTCCCGGATTTCCTGCGGGATGGTGACCTGGCCCTTGGTGGTGATTCGCATGGTAATACTCTTACTGGTAAGAATCTTACCCGAATCTCGCGGCCGTTTCAACCCCCGTGAGGAACCTTCGTGAGGAACCTTCGTGACTACTGGCGCGTGCCGGTCCAGGTGCCGCTGCAGGATCCGCCCGAGAACGTCCCGCTCAGCGAGCGACGATCGGCGGCGAGCGTTGCCACGAAGTTGTAGATCGTGTCGACGAACACCGCGAACTGCAGATTGTTGTTGACCAACTGCAGCGGCACCACCTGGTTGGACACCCCAACCGCTGGGAGCGAAATCACAAACTCGGGGCTGCCACTGGCACTCCGGCGGATCGTGCCGGTCCATTGCACCGACGAGGGGAGGCTCGCGGGGCAACCGGAGCCCTTGGTGATCGTCCCGGCCCAATTGCCGAACGCGGCGTCGCCGGCCGCCTGGTTCACCGTCACGGCCTGCCCGCCGACGGTGACCGTCGCGCTGCGCGCGTCGCCGGTGTTCTCTGCCACGCTGATGCTGACCGTTCCGCTCCCGGTTTGACTGGTGGCCGACGTCACGTTGACGAATGCTGCGCTCGACGCCACCGTCCATGCACAGGTGCTTCCCGTCGTGACCGTCAGCGCCGCCGTGCCACCGCTGCCGGCGAGGTTCAGCGTGTTGCTCGACACGGCGAACGTGCACGCCGCGGCGGGCGGAGGCGTGGGGGTCGGTGACGATGGCGTGCTGGAACACGCCGCGATCACGACAGGAACCATCAGACCGAACAGCCAAAGTCGTCGCACAGACCCTCCACGATCGAGCGTAGATCCGGCACGCCGTGCATACAAGCTCGAGCGTTGCTACTCGGCGCGAAGGGTGATGGCAGGATCTA
>JANOZI010000845.1:0-4220 GCA_031429375.1 Acidobacteriota bacterium
CCACAAACACCCCCACCCCCCCGGGCCCGGGTTCCCCCGGGCGGGGGGCCCCCCCAACACCCGCTCCCCCCCCCGACACGACCCTTATCGAGTCGCACCTTTATGCCCCGACACCGCCGTCGACGACGAGGTCGGTTGCGCGCCGGACGCGTCCCGGATGACCGCTTCGATCGCCGGCCACGGCACGAGCTTGAAGTTCTGCCTGCCGCCCTCGTTCTGCTGGTCCTGGGTGACGAAGACCCCATCAGGGAACCGCGGTCCGAGACTCGCGTTGAGGACATCGACTCCGTCCGAGTGCGTCACTCGGTCGATGCCGTTACCCTCCTCGATCGTGAACGTCGTGACGTACTCGTTCCGGCCCTCCCGGCGATACACGTTGAACGCGTCGCGGCCCTGGGAGGACGCAATAAGGTACCCGGCGCCCCCCACCCCCAAGAAGATCGAGAGGCCTTCGACGTCAGGAGTCAGGAAGCCGGTTGGTCCCGTCGAGTCAACCGCGATGCGGTGATCGCCCCCGGCCGGCTCGGCCGCGTACTTCCAGATCCCAACAGTCTCTTCGCCAATATAGAGGAACCCCAGCTCGTCGTCGGCGACGCAGGCTTCGATTTGCGAGCCGACGTCGAAGCTACGGACCCGCACGGCGTCGACCGTTCCCTGCCTCGTCTCGAGCAGCCGCCATTGATCGACCTCGCCGCTCTTCGACGTGATGAACACGTAGTAGGCGCGGTCGACCGCGCTGCGGTACATGCAGGAGCCGTAGACGCCGCGGTCGACGTCGATCCCGAGCCGCCGGGCCGCGACGTTGCGCAGCGTGCGCGTCAACGGGTCGATCGCATAGACGGCAATGCTGTGGTCGCCACGGTTACCAGCCGTGACGATGGCCGTCGGCGACCCACCCAGCGGGAAGTCGTGCCGGAGATCGACGTTCACCAGCTTCCCATCCGGCAGCTCCTGCAGGACGCGGCCGTTCATGTCGTAGACCATCAGCCCGCGCTTCTTGTCGGTGCCGATGATCATGCTCTGCGCGCCGTCGATGGGATGGCGCCAGATCACCGGATCGTCGGCGGCGTCCCCGGGCGACTGCACTGGATCGGTTTCGACCGTAGCCCGCACGGGAATCGCCGTTGCGCCCGGGAGCGGCGCGGACCAGAGCTGCCACGCGACCAAGACAAAGGCCACCGTGAGCGCGGCGATCTTCACCAGGTCCAACCTGAACAGGGTCCTCATCCTGAGCGGTGCGATCGCCGGATCACAATCACCCTTGCTGGCATGACGCATGACGGACCTCCTCGATTCGTTGCAGGAACATCGTCGACCAGGCGGCCGAGCTGCCGCCGGTCGTGCCTTCGTCGAATCCGGCGCTCTCGAAGATGGCGCGCACACCGTCCGGGGTGAGGTTGTTCAGGCGCCCGAGCAGAAAGCGACGGGCGGCCTCCGAAGGATGGCCGAAGCCCGCGAGGTCTGCAGTGAGCGCGCAGGCGCCCGCGTCGAGGAAGACGCGGTGGTTGCGATACGTGCCGTAGTCACCGCGCTCGCTGCCTCCGCCGAACGACGAGCCTGGATCGTCCAGGAAGATCACGGGATGGCCGCACCTGCCAGTGGCCGGCTCCCAGCTGCGCGGATCGCACGCCAGGGTGTTCTGCTTCGCCAGCCCGTTGTGGAAATTCACCAAGTTGAGCGCCAGCACGTACGCCTCGAACTGGACGCGCTTGTCGGGATTGCTCGACCAGGACGCGTAGACGTCGCCCCACTCCCACCCTTTGTCCTCGTCCGAATCAAGCGGCGTCCAGGGCCTGCGCTCGATCGAGGCCTGTTCGAAGACGTTCGTCCCTCTCGCCGGCCGGTTCTCCGCGGCCGTGCGAATGTCGGTGAACGGATCGCGGGAGCAGCCGGCACAGACCACCGTCGCGCGGAACATATCATCGGCCGGAAAACCCAGCGTCCAGAGGAATCGGTGCACCGCCACTTCCGTTTGCACCTCGCGACCCCTGCTTCCTCCAGTGCTGTACTTCACCTTGATGATCTCGGGGCGGCGGGCGCGACCCATGTCATCGGGCAGCGTCTGGCCTTTGGCGTCCACGAGGAAGCCGGTGGCCGACACACCCGAGGCATTGGCGACGACCACCTGATCGTCGCTGTAGAACCGGCCCTGGGAGTCGGTGCGATAGCACCAGAACTTGCGGCTCATGCCGCGCCCCTTGAGGTGCATATTGTACGGAATGAACGAGCAGTACTCCGTGGCACCCGTGCTGGCCAACGATCCGCCCGGACCCCGCCTGATCGTCTCAATCGTCAGTGGTGGTTGATCGCCCGCGAGGTGCGCCCCTGCGAGACACGTCTCGCGAGACACGGACCGCCAAGCGGTGCCGCGCCCTTCGGTGGACACGACTCGGACAATGCAGTCCTTTCGGGGGTCGACTGGTGGGGGGCTGTCGTCCCCTGGCTCGATATCGGCGCGCAGTGGCACGGCGTAGAGGCCAATGAGCAGCACGGCAATGCGTATAGTGATAGGCATGATCTGTCTCCTCAAGGCGATAACGTTTCAGTGCGACTGATTGACGCTCTTCAGAAAACAGGTCGTCAGCGAACCGCGCAGGAATGCGTGGCAATCTGGCGGACCTTGTCTTTGAACACCGCCACCCACGCGTCGACACTGCACTCCGCGGCGTCGTCACAGAAGTCGGTCACGCGCGCGGCGACGAACAGGTCGTGGAGCTGGGCGTCGCTGAGCTGCTGCAGTCGGTTCAACAGAAACTGGCGGCCCGCCTCGGTGATGACCGGATTTGCGACGCCCCCACTGCAGCTGAGCGACGGTGTCAGCACGCCGCGGCACGCGCCACCGGTGTCGCGAGAGGTTGCCGGGCCGAACACCGGCCGCTTCGCCCAGTTGGAGAGGCTCATCTTCGCGCCCGATCCGGTGAAGGCGCCGGCGCCTCCAAAGGTTGCGCCCAAGTCGTCGACCAGCGCGAAGGGCGACCGGCACGCGTACTCCTGGCCGTCGGCTTCTGCTTCGGCATCGGCGTCCTGCGAAAGGCCCACCCTGCTGGATTTCTCGGCGGCGCCGGACGTCCGGCGAACCGCGCCACCGGGCGCGCAGACCAGGCGCTGCTGTTCCGGCTTGCAGTCGCCGTGCTGCACGAAGACCTGAAGGAGTTGCAGAGCCTCCGCCTGTTCACGGACCGAGGGCGCCCGGCCCGCAGATGCGGGGCGAGCAACAGGTTCCGTCGAAGCAGCCGCACGGCCGACGTGCTGGTGCAGCTCTGACCACGTCCATCCTTCCTCTCCGCCAGCGGCGATGGTCGCGCCCTCGAATCGCTGCTCGATGAGCGCGATGCCAATCTCGCGCACGGATTTGGTGTACGCGCGCGTGCGTTGTTCCCGCTCGTCGGGTCCGTCGTGGGGGCTGGCCGGACAGCCATGACAGGTGACGTTGGTCAGGAAGACCCGGTCGGCCCCGAATCCAAGTGCCCAGAACAATCGCGTCGCCGCCATCTCGGCGTAAATCTCTCGATCGGCTGAGCCGCCGTTTTTCCCTGTGGTGTGGTAACGCGCGGAGGGAAGGTACTTGACCTTGTATACGGTGCCGCCGACCCGGCAGAGGAACTTGGGTGTCGCGCCCCCAAGTCGAGCCCCGGGCAAGTGGTACTCACAATCCACAACCGCGGCGGGGTCGAAGGTCAGTCCGTCGACGGGGCCGGTGCGCAGGTCGAGCCTGCTGGTCTCGCGGTCGATGAAGATCTGGGCCTGTTCGAGCTGGTGTAGCCGTTCCCGCTTCGAGACTTCGAGGCGTGTCGGTCCGTCCTGCGCCGCTCCCCATGCCCCGAAGGGGATGCCCAGGACGATCACGGTCGTCAGCACCAGCACAGGGCGTCGGTGTGTTTGCCGCCGTAAGTGCAAAGGGTGTCGGTTCATGTTCGTGCCCTCACTCGTACTTACGGAGTGATGGCACAGCATTGATGTGAGCGTCATCACGCGCGAAACGTGATCGTGATCACACCTTGGCGGGGAACTTCGAGTCCGCTCGTGCGCCCCTTGGGGGCTCTGAGCTCAGCTCTGTGTTGGGCGAAAACTGGAACAGAGAGGGTGGACTCTCGCTCTGAATCTAGGTGGGATTCGACGCGGCTAGCGCGATGGCGCAGCCGAGCCAGTCATGCGCGTTGACTAGAAACGGCAGGATCTTGATGCCCGTGATGGATTACGACAAGGTGCCCATGATTCAG
>JANOZI010000846.1:0-13505 GCA_031429375.1 Acidobacteriota bacterium
CGTCGCCGGCCAGCCACTTGCCGAGCACGACCTTCTGCTGGTTGCCGCCGCTCAGCAGCCGCACTTCCTGCGCCGGCGTGGCCTTGACGCGCAGGTCCCTCACGATCGGCTCGGCCAGGCGCTCTTCGCACCCGCGCGGCAGGAACCCCGAGCGCGCCAGCCGCCGGCCGTGCGGCAGCGCGATGTTGCGCGCGACGGTGAGCCCCGCGACGAGGCCCTCGGCCTTGCGATCTTCCGGCAGCAGGCCGATGCCCAGCCGAATCGCATCCGCCGGCGTGCGGAAGTGCGTGACTCGCCCGTCGCAGTGGATGCTGCCGGCGTCCGATCGATCGGCGCCTGCGATCACGCGCGCCAGCTCGCTCCGCCCGGCGCCGAGCAGCCCCGCGATGCCGACGACCTCCCCGGCGCGAAGACAGAAGCTGATGTCGCTCAAGGCGCCGCGGCGTCCCAATCCTTCGACCCGGAGCAGCTCCTTGCCCGGCGCAGTGCGCTGCTTCGGAAAGTGATCGCCGACCTCGCGATCGGCCATCAGCCGCACCAGCTCGGCGACCGTGACGTCCGCCAGCAGCTGCGTCGTGACGCGCCGGCCATCGCGGAGCACCGACACGCGCTGTCCGATGCGATAGACCTCGTCGAGCCGGTGCGTGATGTAGACGATGGCCACGCCGCGTTCGGTCAAGCGCTTGATCAACGCGAAGAGCTGATCGACCTCCCGCGAGGTCAGCGCGGACGTCGGCTCGTCCATCACGAGGACCGACGCTTCACCTGCCCTGAGCGAGTCCGAGCGCTTTCGCTCGGACGAGTCGAATGGGTCCTTGAGCGCCTTGGCGATTTCCACCATCTGCCGCTGCGCCAGGCTGAGTCGATCGAGCGGCGTGTCGGGCGACAGGTTCATGCCAAGATCGGCCAGCAGTTGCGACGCCGCGGCTGACAGGCGCCGCCAGTCGATGATGCCCAACGCGCGGGTCGGCGCCGCGCCCAAAAAAATGTTTTCCGCCACCGACAGGTGGGGGATCAGGTTCAGCTCCTGGTAAATGACGCGGATGCCGAGCGCCAGCGCATCGTGCGGGCTTTGAATGTCGACATCCTTGCCGTCAACCGCAATGCGGCCTTCGTCCTTGCGATACGCGCCGCTCAGGATCTTCATCAGCGTGGACTTGCCCGCGCCGTTCTCGCCGAGCAGCATGTGCACTTCGCCGCGGTGCAGCGTGAGGTCCACGCCGTCGAGCGCCACGACGCCCGGAAATGCTTTCCGGATGCCGTGCATTTCCAGGACGGGGGGCATGTTAGGGGTACCCTGCTGTCGAATAACGAATAACCAATTCAGAATACCGAACGTTTCTTTATTCGTAATTGGTTCTTCGTTATTTCAACAACAGGGCCCTCCTGCGTTTAGAAGCCGATCCGGATCGAAACCTGCATCACGCGCGGGTCGCCGGCGAGTGACGAGATCACACCGACGGTCGCGGGTGCGGCGATGTTCGCGGCCGGCAGCCCGAAGTTGGCGCGATTGAAGACGTTGAAGATGTCGGCCCGCAACGTGGCGTTGACCTTCGACACCTCGAACCGGCGCTGGATGCTGAGGTCGAAGGTGACCCAGCCGGGCCCGCGCAGGATGTTGCGTCCCGCATTCCCGAAGGCGCCCGACGGCACTAACGTGAACGCCGCCGGATTGAACCACTGCGCCACCGTCTTGGGGCCATTGGGATCGCCTGTAAGGTTGGGCAGGCCGGTCTGATCGGCGCCGACGTTGTTGCTGCCCTGGGTGACGGTAAAGGCGCGACCGGAGCGCGCGCTGTAGATGCCGCTCACGAGCCACCCGCCGAGGACCTGCGCTGCAACGCCATCCTGCAACCAGGGCTTGCCGGGACCGAAGGGCAGCTCGGCGATGAAGTTCATCGCCAGGCGATGGCGGATGTCCATGTCGCTCGGTCCCTCCCACGACGACAGGTCGCGCGTGTTCTGCGCGCGGCCCGATGACGCGTTGAGGTGCTCCGGCGCCTGGTCGCGCGCTTCGCCGATCGTGTACGAGGCGCGGTAGCTGTAGCCGCTGCTCATCCGCTTCTCGAACGACAGGTCGACACCCTTGTAGTTGGCCTCGCCGCTCATCTCGCGGGCCTGGATGTTGCCGAAGTTCGGGAACGGCACCGCGCCGTTGGCGTCGAGCGTGCCGCGCAGGGGCTGGTTGAGATTGCGGAGCACGGCGAGATGCTTGGTGAACGAGCCGACCGCATCAGCAGACGCCACGAAGTTGGCGCCAATCTGCCGCTCGATGCCGGCGCCGAACTGCTGCACCTGCGTCCGCGGCGCGTCTTGGGTGGCGGCGCGCAGCTTCAGGTTGCGAATGACGAGGTTCGAGGGGTCGAGATAGCCGGTCGGGAACCCGTCGCGCAGCAGAAGGATGGGCGTCGTCGCACCCGATGCGGAATTGACCTGGATGTTGCGCAGCCCGGGCGGGTTCAGCGCGAGCTGGTCTTCCGAGCCGATGCGATCGAACTGGTTGTAGAAGACCCCGTAGCCGGCGCGCACCAGCGTCTTGTCGTTGAAGCGGTAGATCGCGCCGAGCCGGGGCGCGAAGTTGTTCTTGTCGGCGTTGACCAGCGCGCGATCGGCGATCGAGCCATCCTTGGCGAAGATCAGCCCGCCGGCGCCGCCGTTGGCGGTCGGGTCGAAGTTGGCCAGCCGGTTGTCCTTTTCAGTGGCCGGCGGCATGTAGTCGTAACGCAGGCCGAGGTTCAGGGTCAGCTTGTCGCTCGCTTTCCAGTCGTCCTGCAGGTAGAACGAGGTCGACCACAGCTGCTGCGTCACCACGAACACGTTCGTCAGCTCGGCGCGGTTGGCGTAGCCGAGGAGGAAATCCGCGAGGGCGTTGCCGGTGAACGTCGCCTGGAAGCGCAGGTTGCCGCGCGTTGGCGCGACGTCGAAGTACTCGTTGGTCATCGGCGCCATGATGTCGGCGCCGAATTTCCACTGGTGCTTGCCCTTGAGCCACGTCAAGGTGTTGAGCCACTGCATCTGGCTGGTGTGCTGGAACTTCGGCATGAAGTTGGGCGAGCCGATGCGGATGTGCCCGTCGATGTCGATGCCGACAATGCCGCCGGCGGTGGTGGGGTCGTCCGGCACCCCTTTGAAACCGATGTCCGCCATGCCGCTCTGGCCGAACGGGTCCTGGTTGCCGTCGTTGGTGCCGCGCGCGTAGGAGAACCGCGCCTCGTTCATCAGGCTCGACCCCAGCACCTTGGTCCAGCCCGCCACCGCGGCGTGAGACTTGAGGAAATTGCGGCCCCAGGCGGAGGTCGCCGTGCCGTCGAGGACGCCGCCGAACCAGCCGGGCACGAAGCGGAGCCGATCGCTGCCGATGTAGCGGGCAAAGAAATGGCCGCCGCCGCCGAGCGGGAAGTCGACGCGGCCGAGGAAGCGATCCGAGTCGTCTTCCACATTCGGCTGGCGGATGAAGTTATTCGGGCCGGTGGTGTTCGGCAGCGGCACCATCGCCATGATCTTCGCCGCGACCGGATCGATGCGGTCGGTGGGAATGGTGTTGTTGGGGAACGGCAACTGCGTCACCGGATCCTTGATGGCGGTGGTAAACACGCCGCGCCGCTGGTCGGCGGTCATGACGTTGCCGGTGCGCAGCACGCCCTGCTTGATGCGCGTGCCTTCGTAGTCGGCGAAGAAGAACGCGCGGTTCTTCATCACCGGGCCGCCGAGGTTGCCGCCGAACTGGTTCTGCTTGTTGGTCGGCTTGGGCTGGTTGGCGGCCTTGGCAAAGTAGTTGGTCGAATCGAAGCTGTCGTCGCGATAGAAGTCGTAGGCGGTGCCGTGGAACGTGTTGGCGCCGGACTTCGTGTTCACGATGATCGCCGCGCCCGGCGACCAGCCGTACTCGGCGGCGTACGGGCTCGTGACCACCTTGAACTCATCGATCGCATCCACCGACGGACGCGAGATCTGCGTCGTGAGCTCCTGCACGTTGGTCGAGAAGCTGTTGTTGGCGACGCCGTCGAGCAGGAAGTTGTTCTGCAGGCTGCGATTGCCGTGCACGCTGACGCCGCCGGTGCGGCCCGCCGAGGTGCCGCCTGACTGTTCGGTGTAGCGATCGCTCTGCACGCCGGGCACCATCGCGAGCAGGTCGTCCCAATTGCGGATCGCCAGCGGCAGCTTGTCGACTTCATTGCGATCGACCACGGTGCCGAGCACGGCCGATTCGGTGCTGAGCAGCTGCGTGATTCCCGTGACCGTCACGGTTTCGCCGATCGAGCCGACCGGCAGCGACATGTCGAGGCGGGAGCGCGCGCCGGTTTCGAGCCGCACGGTCTGTTCGTAGCGCTGAAAGCCGGTCGCCTCGGCCTGGACCAGGTACTCACCGGGCGCCAGGTTGATCACGAGGTACGTGCCGTTGTCCGTGGTACTCACCGTCGTCGCCGCGGCGGTGGCGATGCTCGTGACGGTAACCTTGGCCTTCGCCAGCACGGCATCCGATGCATCGCGGACCACGCCGGTGAGGGTCGCGCGGTCGACCTGCGCGAGAGCGGCGGTGGCGCCCAAGACCAGCACCGCGACCATCATGGCCGCACGCTGAATGAATCGTGACATTGCTTCCTCCTCTGGGGGACGGTCAAAAATTCTACAAGTTCGTCAAGTTCGTCAAGTTCGTCAAGTTCGCCGGGTTGTCGGGTCCGTCAGGTTCGTCGGCCGCGTCAACATCGGCAGCCGCGGATCGGGCGACGGCCAGGCCCGAAATGCGGCATAACGGGGATCGTCGCTTGCCGCCATCGACCGGCGCGTGCCGGCCAGGACGTTCAGGTAGTAGGCGTTATACCCATAGGCCGTGACGAACGGGTGATAACCGGAACGCACCGTGACGACGTCGCCGTGACGAACCGTCACCGTGCGATCGGTACGGCGATCATAAAGCCGCTGAAAGCCGTACGCGTCCGGATGCTCGAAACGGTAGTAATAGATCTCTTCGAGCTTTACTTCGGCCGGCGGACGATCCTGATCGTGCTTGTGCGGAGGATAGCTCGACCAGTTGCCCGACGGCGTAACAACTTCGCAAACCAGCAGGCGATCGGCGGGGAAGCCCGGCGGCATGACGTCGACGATCTGCCGCGTCGCATTGCCGCCGCCGCGGATTTCGAATCCGCAGTCTTCAGGGCGAATCTGTCTTGGGTCCATACGCCGGCGCGACGGCGCCCGGCCGTCAGCCAGCTCGGTTTGAACGTCGGCGTCGACGCGAAATGTTGTGCGGGCCGGCAGGTAGAGCGCGTGCGGATAATCGGCAAACACGCTCCGGCGAGGGCCCAGGGTGACAGTGGTTTCGGCCGGCGAACCGCTTTTTGCGCGGTACGAAACCTGGCAGTGACCCGTGAGCAGCACGAGGCAGCACTCGTCCGCGCCGGTGTCGTGAAGCCAGGCTTTGCCGGGAGCGATCTGCCGCACCGCGAAGCGGACGTAGCGCCAACCGGCACGGGCGCGGGTGATTTCCACTGTCGTACCCGTACGGCCCGGCGCAGGCGGCGACGATCGGAACAACACGCGAGGCGCCAAGGGCGGATAGTATCATCCGTCTGTGATTCGCGTGGCAAACGCTCCGTGCTCCTTCGGCATTCTCGAATTCAACAGTGAGTCCATCACGGCGCCGTACGGCACGGTGCTCGATGACATCAAGCACACCGGTTACGCCGGAACGGAGCTGGGCGATTGGGGCTTCATGCCGACCGATCCAGCGCGCCTGCGTGAAGAACTGGCCGCCCGGGACCTTCACCTGGTCGGCGCGTTCGTGCCGGTGGCGCTGGCCGACCCGGCCGCGCACGACCAGGGCGTGAGCGCGGCGGTGCGGACCGCGCGGCTGATGCGCGATGCCGGCGCGAGCGGCGCGTTCATCGTGTTGTCGGACGACAACGCGAGCGTGCCCGAGCGGGAGCGCAATGCCGGCCGCATCACCGCCGAGCACGGCCTCCAGGAGGCGGCATGGGCCACCTTCGCGGCCGGGGCGGAACGCGTGGCGCGCGCCGTCCGCGATGACACCGGCCTGCGCACCGTCTTTCATCCGCACTGCGGCGGTTACGTCGAGACGCCGCACGAGATCGATCAGCTGATGGCCCGTACCGATCGATCGCTCGTCGGCCTCGTGCTCGACACCGGGCACATCATGTACGGCGGCGGCGATCCGCTGAAGGTGTTCGAACAGCATGCCGGCCGGGTGTGGCACGTCCATTTCAAGGATTGCGATCCGGAGGTGGCGCGCAACGCCCGCGCGCAGGGACTTGGCTACCTCGCCGCGGTGCGCGCGCAGCTGTTTGGCGAGCTCGGCAACGGCGCCGTTGATTTCGCTGCCGTCACCGCTGCGCTGCATCGCAGCGGATACGACGGCTGGATCGTCGTCGAACAGGACGTGTTCCCTGGCTACGGCACGCCCAAAGAGAGCGCGTTGCGCAATCGCGCGTTCCTCCGCTCGTTGGGCCTGTAGGCCACAGAGACGCAGAGTCACAGAGAAATCCTTTTCTAAATTCAAAATCCAAATACAAATGCCACGACAAATGTCACTACAGGACCGAACGGTACGAGCATTTGGACAAGAGTTCTTTTCGAGAAGTATTTTGAAAAACATTCTCTGTGTCTCGTTGTCTCTGTGGCCCGTAGGTGATCGCCGTGTATGATGCGCTCGATGGCTACGGGATCGACATGGAAGAGCCCGCTTCACCAGATGACGCAGACCACGGCGACGTGTCTGTGGAACGACTCCGCCGATCCCGACGAGCTGCGGCAGTCGATCGAGCACGGCGCCGTCGGCGCGACCTGCAATCCGGTGATCGCGCACACCGTGCTGAAGACCCGGATGGCAGAGTGGCGGCCGCGAATTGCGGCGCTCATCAGCGACATGCCCAGGGCCACGGAGGATCACATCGGGTGGGCGGCGGTGGAACGGTTGTCGGCCGACGCCGCGGCGCTGCTGCTGCCGGCGTTCGCAGCGCATCAAGGCCGGAACGGGCGGTTGTCGATTCAGACCGACCCGCGCCTCTACCGCGATTCCGCCGCGATTGTTGAACAGGCGCGGCGCTTCGACGGGCTGGCACCGAACATGATCGTCAAGATCCCGGCAACGAGCGCCGGCATTCCTGCGATCGAAGCCGCCACCGCGCTGGGCATCAGCATCAATGCCACCGTGTCGTTCACGCTGCCGCAGTGCGTGGCCGTGGCCGAAGCCGTGGAGCGCGGGCTGAAGCGCCGCGAGTCGGAAGGCCTCGACGTCGCTCGCATGGGGCCGGTCTGCACCATCATGGTCGGCCGGCTGGACGACTGGCTCAAGGCCGTCATGGATCGCGAAGGGATTACTACCGACCCTGGCCATCTCGAGTGGGCGGGCGTGGCCGTGTTCAAGAAGGCCTATCGGATCTTCCGCGAGCGCGGCTACCGGACTCGATTGTTGTCGGCCGCGTTTCGCAACCACATGCACTGGAGCGAGCTGGTCGGCGGCGACGTCGTGATCTCGCCGCCCTGGTCGTGGCAACAGCGCTTCATCGCCAGCGACGTGGCGGTGTCGTCACGCATCGACCTCCCCGTCGAGCCACGCATCGTCGACGATTTGTCGCGCCGCTTCGCCGACTTCCGGCGCGCCTACGACGAAGCCGGCCTGGCGCCACGCGAGTTCGACGACTTTGCCCCGACCCGCCGGACGCTGCGGCAGTTTCTTGCGGCGTGCGCCGATCTCAATCAGCTGGTCCGCGATGTGATGCTGCCCAATCCGGATTCGAAATGATCGACAAACCTGAAAGTTTATCGCCACACCGGCGGCTCACCATGGCGCAGGCGCTGGTGCGATTCATGAGCGCGCAGTACAGCGAGCGCGACGGGCGGCGGCAGAAGTTCTTCGCCGGCGTCTTCGGGATCTTCGGCCACGGCAACGTCGCCGGCGTCGGCCAGGCGCTCGACCAGATGAGCGATCGGCTGCGCTATTACCAGTGCCGCAACGAGCAGGCGATGGTACACACCGCGGCGGCGTTTGCGAAAATGTCGAACCGGTTGCGGACGCTCGCCTGCACGACGTCAATCGGCCCCGGCGCCACCAACATGATTACGGCTGCCGCCGGAGCGACCATCAACCGGCTGCCGGTGCTGCTGCTGCCGGGCGACATTTTCGCCACTCGCGCGCCCGCGCCGGTGTTGCAGCAACTCGAGTCGAGCCAGAGCCAGGACATCTCGGTCAACGACTGCTTTCGTCCCGTGTCGCGGTACTGGGACCGGATCTATCGCCCCGAGCAGCTGCTGGCGTCGCTGCCGGAAGTCATGCGCGTGCTGACCTCGCCGGTTGAAACCGGCGCCGTCACGCTGGCGTTGCCGCAAGACACGCAGACCGAAGCGTTTGACTATCCGAAGGCGTTCTTCGACGAGCGCGTGTGGACAATCGCGCGGCCGCGAGGGGATGCAGAAGCGTTCGCGCGCGCGGCCGAAACGATTCGCTCGAGCCGCAACCCGCTCATCATCGCCGGCGGCGGCGTTCTCTACAGCGAGGCCACGGGCGCGTTGCGCCGTTTCGCCGAAGCGACCGGCATCGCGGTGGCAGAGACCCAGGCGGGCAAGAGCGCGATGCCCTGGGATCATCCCCTGGCCGCAGGCGCGGTCGGAGTCACAGGAACGCTGTCGGCCAACCGCCTCGCGCGCGAGGCCGATGTCGTGATCGCCGTCGGCACGCGCCTGAGCGACTTCACGACGATGTCGAACAGCGCGTTTGCGCATCCTGGCGTGACATTCGTGGGGATCAACGTGTGTGAGATGGATGCGTGCAAGCACGCCGCCATTCCGATCGTGGCCGACGCCCGGGTCGCACTCGAGGAGTTGTCAGCGCGGCTCTCGGGATTCAGCACCGGAACGGATTACCGGTCGCGGCTCGATGCGAACCTCCGCGAATGGAACGCAGAGGTTGACCGCATCTTCTCAGGGACGGGGATTGATGCGAGCCGAAACGAACGGAGCGCGAAGGCGGACTTTGGGCAGGGCGAGATCATCGGCGCCGTGAACGCGTTTGCGCGCCCGCAGGATGTTGTCGTGTGTGCGGCCGGCAGCCTGCCGGGCGACCTGCACAAGCTGTGGCGCGCTCGCGAGCCGGGCACGTATCACGTCGAGTATGGCTACTCGTGCATGGGTTACGAAATCGCCGGCGGCCTGGGCGTGAAAATGGCGGATCCGTCGCGCGACGTGTTCGTCATGGTGGGCGACGGCTCGTACCTGATGATGGCGCAGGAGATCGTCACGTCGGTGCAGGAAGGCTACAAGCTGATCATCCTGCTGCTCGACAGCAGCGGCTACGCGAGCATCGGCGGATTGTCGCAATCGGTCGGCTCGGGCGGTTTCGGCACCCAGTTCGATTACAAGGTCCCGATCGATCTGGCCGCCAACGCCGAATCGCTGGGCGCGATCGTGTTTCGCGCCACCGATTGGGGTACGCTCGACGCCGCGCTCGCGTCGGCGCGCGCGGCGGAGCGCACGGCGGTGGTTTACGCGCGGGTCGACCGCCACAAGGGCGTGCCAGGCTACGAGTCGTGGTGGGACGTGCCGGTCGCCGAAGTATCGGAGCAGCCGGCCGTCCAGGCCGCGCGGAAGAAGTGGGAAGACAATGCCCATCGGCGAAAGGCCCACGTCGCAGGTCGCTAAATTTCGAGGCCTGACCCCAACTTAGCGAACCGCACCGCGTAGACCGGGGGGAGGTTCGACGACACCGTCTGCCACGAATCCCCGCCATCGTCGCTCGTCCAGACCGAACCCGTGGTCGATCCCATCGCCAGGGTCGTGCCCGCTTCGTCAACATCGAGCGCGTGGCGATAGACGAGATCGTAAGAGTGTTCTTGAGGCAAGCCGCGCGTCAGCGTTTCGAAACTGCGGCCGCCGTCACGGGTGCGGTTCACCACCACGCGCCCATCGACGGGATAGCGCTTCTCGTCGCTGATGCCCGGCACGAACCACGCGGTATCCGGGTCGTTCGGATGCACCGCAACAGGAAATCCAAACGCCGACGGCTTGACGCCTGTGATTTCGGTCCACGATGCCGCGCTGTCGGTGGAACGGAAGATCCCGTTGTGATGCTGGACCCACATCACGTCCGGATTGGCGAGGCACTGCGCCAGCAGATGCGGGTCCTGCACGTTCTCTTCGAACTGCTTGTCCGGCGGCATGAACTCCGCCCTCATCCCCTTCGCGGTGATCTGCCAGTTCTGCCCGCCATCACGCGTCGTCCACACACCGCCGCATGAGACACCGACCTTGACGTGGCGCGAATCACGCGGATCGACGCACACCGAGTGGATGCCGGGCTGATCGGCGCCACCGCCGAACCACTGCTCGCGCAGCGGATCGTCCCAGAGCGATCGGTTCAGCTCCCACGAGTCGCCGCCGTCCGACGACTTGAACAGTCCTCCCGGTAACGTGCCGCACCAGATCACGCCGGGTTCGTCGGCGCCGCCCGGCTCGAGCGCCCATACCAGCTTGAGCGACCACTCGACCGGCGTGCCTTCGACGGGCGTTTTCGGAACATAGCCGGCGGGTTTCTCCGGATACTTCGGGGCCGCGATCTCCTGCCACGAGGCGCCGCCGTCGCGGGAGCGATGCAGTTTCACGCCGAAGTGGCCGTGGTTGAGCGCCGCGATCAAGTCGCCGCTGCGCCGGTCGTGCATCGCGAGCGTGACGTTGTCGCCGACGAAGTGCGCGCCTCCCACGCGCCATCCCGCCGCGCCTCGCTCGAGTGTAAACAAGCCCTTGCGGGTGCTGACAAAACATCGGTCGCTCAAAGGCCTATCCTCCCGAGAGTGATTGCACGATGTCGACGACGGCGCCAGGGGAGACGCCGTCGCTCAATCGCACGCGGTCGTCGATCTGGCGGCCGTCGATGAAGGCGGCCATGTGCTTGCGGAGCTGGCCCAGGTCGTCGAGCACGTAGCCGCGCGCGGGTGCGTTCTGCTGGAAGTACGAGTCGAGCACTTCGCGCAGCGTAGCGCCTGGAACGTCGAGCGTCGGGCACTCGACATGACGCTGGATGTTGCGGGTGAAACGGACTGACGGCATCGCGCGGCTCGCCTTGATTCTACAACCGGGGATGATTGGGGTCAGGTCAAGAAAATCACTGTTTGGGATGATTCGGGCCAGGTGCCGAACATCAAAGGCTCGTATGACCTGTCCCTAATCAACCCTTGGTGTGATTTTCTTGACCTGACCCCAATCATCCCCAATCATCCCTCCTGTTTCGTCCACGCCCATACTAAAAGCGCGACCAGCATGACGCCGAAGGGACGAGCGCCGGGACGAGCGAACAGGACGGCGCCGTTCACCACCATCACGAGGACGAAACCGCGCCACCACCAGTTCCGCCACCGCCAGGCCAGTGCGATCCACAGCGCGAGGAAGAGGTAGTTCACGTAGATCGCGGGGCTAAAGTCCCGCGCTACGAGTCCCGCGAAGCCGTAGAGCGCGACGCCCTGGCGGGCGGTTTCCCGCACGGCGAGCGCATGATCCCATTGATAGCGAATCGCCAGCGCGAGGAGGGCATGAACGATGGCGAGCGCGCCGCCCGTCATCCAGGCCGCGCGGGCCCAGCGCGCCGGGCGGCCGTCGTGCGCGAGCGGGCCCTTGCCGATCTCGGCCGCGACCAGCAGAGCGAGCGCGGCCCAGATCGTCAAGTACAGCCACAGATTGCCCACAGATTAGAGCCACAGATTAGACGCAGTTTCGTTTTTCGAAATGCGTAAAATTGAAGCAGGTTCTTTTTTGGTTGTTCACCTCATCGACGGCACATTCGAGTTGTTTCGCCATTACTACGGGGTGCCCAAGGCGCGCGACCAGAACGGCGTCGAGGTCGGCGCCGTGCGTGGCGTGGTCGCGTCGGTGCGCGGCATGCTCAACTACGGGGCGACGCACGTCGGCGTGGCGACCGATCACGTCATCGAGTCGTTCCGCAATCAGCTCTGGCCCGGCTACAAGACCAGCGAAGGCATCGATCCCGATCTGCTGGCGCAGTTTCATCCGCTCGAAGACGCCCTGACCGCGCTCGGCGTCGTGGTGTGGCCGATGATCGAACACGAAGCGGACGATGCCCTTGGCGCAGCGGCGGTGAAGGCGGCGCGCGATCCGCGCGTGACGCAGGTGCGCATTTGCACCCCCGACAAGGACCTGTCGCAATGCGTCAGCGGCACGCGCATCGTGCAGGAGGATCGGCTGCGCCGTACGGTCCGCGACGAGGCCGGCGTGATCGCCAAGTTTGGCGTGGGCCCCGCGTCGATTCCCGATTACCTTGCGCTGGTCGGAGATTCCTCGGACGGCTACCCGGGGCTGGCGGGATGGGGCGCCAAGTCCGCGTCGGCCGTGCTGGCGAAGTTCCTCCACATCGAAGCGATTCCGGACGACCCGACGACCTGGGGCGTCAACGTGCGCGCGGGATCGTTGTCGGTGACGCTGAAGCGCGATCGCAACCTGGCGCTGCTGTTCCGCGACATCGCCACCATTCGCACCGATGTGCCGGTGTTCGAATCGGTGGATGAGCTCGAATGGCACGGACCGACGCCGGCGTTCGCGACGGTGAAGGCGCGCTTTGATGCGGCGGTGAGCGAAGAAGACAAGCCGCGGCGTTAGGATGTCGCCATGACCTGTCGTCATGCTGCCGCGGCTGCGGCCCTGTCGATGACTTTCGGGCTCACGCACGCGCAGACCAGAACCTTCGACTCGTCCAGCGGTCGCGGTGCGTCCGCCGGACTCGCTCAGGGCGGGCTCGACTACCCGATCAAGCCGGTGCCCTTCACCAGGGTCCACCTCAACGACACCTTCTGGGCGCCGCTCTTCGCATCGAACTGGCGATGCACAGGGGTTCTCGGCGGGCCTGCAGGAATGGAAAGTCAAGTGAGCGCGCGCGGCGCCGCTCCACAAGGAGCGACAGACGATTTGCTGACCCGCTGCGACCACGCTCAGCGCACGCCAAAGCTGAAGACCGTGCGTGTTCGATAGTCCTGCCCCGGTTTCGCGATCGTCGAGGGGAAGCCGGGTTGGTTCGGTGAGTCGGGATAATGCTGGGTCTCGAGGCAGAACCCCGATCGTCGTGGATAGCGCCGTCCGCTCTTGCCCGTCAACGTGCCGTCGAGGAAGTTGCCCGCGTAGAACTGAATGCCGGGTTCGGTCGTCATGACCTCGAGCGTCCGTCCCGAGGCGGGCTCGGTGACACGCGCCGCCAGCGCCAGCTCGTTGCCCTTCTTGTTCAGGACCCAATTGTGATCGTAGCCCTGGCCGTTCTTGATCTGCGGGTGCGGCTGATCGATGCGCGCGCCGATCGGCGCCGGCTGCCGAAAGTCGAACGGCGTGCCCTCGACCGGCGCGAGCTCGCCGGTCGGGATCAACGTGCTGTCGACCGGTGTGTAGCGATCCGCCTGGAGCATCAACGAATGGCCGAGGATGTCGCCCGCTCCCTCGCCCGCCAGGTTGAAGTAACTGTGCTGCGTCAGGTTGACCGGCGTCGCCTTGTCGGTCGT